>JAEEIO010000056.1 GCA_016281405.1 Clostridiales bacterium
AATAAAGACGGCAGACCACATAATAGACCTCGGCCCCAAGGGCGGCGACAAGGGCGGCGAGATAATAGCCGAGGGCACGCCCGAGCAAGTGGCGAAGGTAAAGGAAAGCGCGACCGGAGAATACCTCGCGAAAATACTGAAATAAGGAATAAAAAACCCGCCGACGACTTGTCGGCGGGGTTTTATATGCAATTCAAAACGCCGCGCGTAAAATTGCGGCCTTCATGGCGGTCTCACGGGCAATTCCCTTTCCCGTGATGTCAAAGGCGGTGCCGTGGTCGGGGCTGGTGCGCAAAAACGGAAGTCCCGCCGTCAAAGAGACGGTGCCGTCGAAATCGAGCGTCTTGGCGGCGATGTGGCCCTGGTCGTGATAGAGGGACAATACGGCGGAGTATTTGCCCCCAAGACACTCGGCGAAGACGCTGTCGGCGGGCACGGGCCCGACGACGTTAACGCCGTCCGCGGCGGCGCTTTTTACCGCCTTTTCTATCTCTTTTTCCTCGGTTCCCAAGAGTCCTCGGTCGCCCGCGTGGGGGTTCAGCGCCGCGACGGCAAGGGGTTTCTCAAAGGAGCCGAGTTCCCTGTTTGCCGCATCACAGCTCATTATAAAGGTGTAAAGGCTTTTTGCTTTAATACTTTTCGATATATCGGCAAAGGGTATATGACGGGTGAAAAAGAAGATGCGGAGCCTGCCCGTCTCGAAAACGGTCAAAGGCGCCTTTGAATCGGTCAGAGCGGCGAGCATTTCTGTATGGCCTATATAGGGAACGCCCGCGGCGCGAAGGGCCTGCTTGTTTATCGGCGCGGTGCAAAGCGACGCGCCGACGCCGTCTTTAATAAGCTCTACGGCCTTCTTAACGGCGTTATAGGAGCGAAGTCCCGCCTCTGCGCTTACCTCGCCCGCGGGGCCTTCGAATTTTTCGAAAATATCGCAAAAATCCAAGGAAAAACGGGAAGAAATCATACCCTTGGCAATAAGACTGCAAAACGTTTCGTCAAAATCTTTCGCCGACCCGACGATTATCGGGTCGGCCTTTTTTCGAACGTTTTCGTCGGAAAGCGCCTTTATTATGATTTCTCTTCCTATTCCGGCGGGATCGCCTTCGGTTATTACTACCCTTTTCATTTCGCTTTCTCCGCGCAAAGGTATTTGAGGGAGCATTTATCGCATTTGGGGTTTCGCGCCGTGCAGACGTCCCTGCCGTACCAGACGAAACGGTGGCAGAAGTCGCCCGATATCTCGGGCGGGACGGCGGCTCGAAGGTCTTTTTCGACGACGGCGGGGTCTTTGCTTTTCGTAAGCCCGAATCGGTTTGAGAGCCTTATACAGTGGGTGTCGCAGACGTAAGACTCTTTGCCGTAAAGCTCGCCCATGACGAGGTTTGCCGTCTTGCGGCCGACGCCCGGGAGCTTGACGAGTTCGTCTATCGTATCGGGTATGACGCCGCCGTAGACGTCAATTATCATACGGCAAAACTCTTTTATGCTTTTTGCCTTGTCGTGGTAAAATCCGCAGGATTTTATCATGCCTTCAAGCTCTTCTATGTCGGCATTTGCGAAGTCCTCGGCGGTCTTGTATTTTGCGAAGAGGGCGGGAGTTACCTCGTTTACCCTCTTGTCGGTGCACTGTGCAGAAAGGCGGACGGCGACCAAGAGTTCTATACCATTATTGAAGCCTAAAGCGCAGACGGGGTCGGGGTAAATCTTTTCAAGCTCTTTGTTTATCTGAAGGGCTTTTTCTTTTGCGGTCATTTCGACGTCCTCAAAACGCGGCTTTAATAAATGGGGTATTTATCGCAAAGCGCCTTGACCTCGGCCTTTACGGCGGCGGCTTTTTCGGCGTAGTCGGGCCCTGCCATGGTGTAGATGAGGCGGCCGACGGTCTCCATGTCGGCCTCGGTGAAGCCTCTGGTGGTGACGGCGGGGGTGCCGACGCGTATGCCGCTCGTGACGGCGGGCTTTTCGGGGTCGTTGGGTATGGCGTTTTTATTGACGGTGATGTTGACTTCCTCGAGGCGAGCGTTGAGTTCCTTCCCGGTCACGCCGAAGGGACGAAGGTCGACGAGCATAAGGTGGTTGTCGGTGCCGCCCGAAACGAGTTTGAAGCCGTAACCGGTCAAAACTTTTGCGAGGTGGGCGGCATTTTTGACTATCTGCTTCTGATACTCTTTGAATTCGGGTTTCAGAGCCTCGCCGAAGCAGACGGCTTTAGCCGCTATTATATGCATAAGCGGGCCGCCCTGAGTGCCGGGGAATATGGCCTTGTCTATCTGCTTGGCATACTGCTCTTTACAAAGTATCATACCGCCGCGGGGACCTCTTAAGGTCTTGTGGGTGGTGGTCGTCACTATATCGGCGTAGGGCACGGGCGAGGGGTGGACGCCCGCGGCGACGAGGCCTGCGATATGAGCCATATCGACCATTAAAAGCGCGCCGACTTCGTGAGCAATATCTGCAAACTTTTTGAAATCTATGAAACGGGGATAGGCCGAAGCGCCCGCGACTATAAGCTTCGGGCGGCATTCGAGCGCGGTCTCGCGGAGTTTATCGTAGTCGATGGTATTGGTGACGTCGTCCACTCCGTAGGGGACGATATTGAAATAGCTTCCCGAGAAGTTGACGGGCGAGCCGTGGGAGAGATGTCCGCCGTGGGCGAGGCTCATACCCATTACGGTGTCGCCGGGCTTCAAAAAGGCGAAGAAGACGGCCATATTGGCCTGGGCGCCGCTGTGAGGCTGGACGTTGGCGTGCTCTGCGCCGAAGAGTTCGCAGGCGCGCTGTCTCGCGATATCCTCGACAACGTCGACGCACGAGCATCCGCCGTAATAGCGTTTGCCGGGATAACCCTCGGCGTATTTATTTGTCAGAACCGTTCCCATGGCGGCAAGTACCGCCTCGGAGACGATGTTTTCCGACGCTATAAGTTCGATGTTGTTTCTCTGTCTTTCGAGTTCCGCCCCGATGGCCGCGGCGACCGCGGGGTCGGATTTTTTGAGTAGATCGATGCTGTACATTTGACCAGTCCTTTATTTAAAAACAATATAATAATTATAAACTATGGCGGCCCTTTTGTCAAAGGAAATATGACATATTTATACAAAAAACGTCTTTGCCTTTCGGCAAAGACGCTTGAGTTATTCTATTACGTAATCTCCGCGGATAAGGACAACCGAGTCTGAAAGTGCTTTTATCCCTCTTTCGCCTCTCGCGGCGACTATGTAGTGGCCCGCGGGCACCGTTTTGCCGCCCATTACGACCGAGCCGTCGGAGAGGTCGAAAAGTCCCGCGCTCGAGGAGGAGGCGACGGCCTCGCACATGCCGGTTCTTATAATCAGTTCTGCGCCTTCGGAGAGATCGACGGTCTGCCCGAGCGCGACTTCGACGGTCTTATAGCCGTTTTGTATGCCCGCGACGGCGTCGCTTACCATCTGCTCGATTTGCGAGGCAAAGGCTTCGCTGTCAAACTGAGAGGCGACAGGGTCTTCGCTTGACGTCCCCTGCTCTTTAGACGGGAGATTGTTTATAGCTTCTTTTAACGAGGCGTTTTCGGCGGCAAGCGAGCTTACTATCGAATCTATGTAGCTCTTGGTGACCAAGGGATCGTCGGCGTCGCCGGGTTGGGCGTTTGCCGTCAGCATCACCGCAACCGAAATAACTAAGAGCAATACCGACGCGGATATCGCGGTTATCAATCTTGACGTCCTGTTCATTTTTTTCTCCTTTACCTTGTTTTTACGGTCAGTCCGAAAGAGACGCAGATGGCTTCGTCGACGCGCTCCATGGCGTCTTCCGACAGATGTCCCATCTTATCGCGAAGGCGGGTTTTGTCAAGCGTCCTTATCTGCTCCAAAAGGATGACCGAGTCCTTCAGTAAGCCGTATTTCGCGGCCGAGACCTCTATGTGGGTGGGCAGTTTCGCTTTGTTTATGCGGCTGGTTATCGCCGCCGCTATGACGGTCGGGCTGTATTTGTTGCCGACGTCGTTCTGAATTATAAGCACGGGGCGTATTCCGCCCTGCTCCGAGCCCACTACGGGACTAAGATCGGCGTAAAATATATCCCCTCTTTTTACTGTCAAGCCCTTCACTCTCCGATAACAGGTTTTCGCAGGCGGAAAGAGCTTCGACGCCGCACTTCGCGGCTTCCTCGGAAAGCTCCGAGTTAATTGTTGACATAAAACGGTAGCCTTTAATCATGGAATGAAGGCAGGCTTTTTCTTTTTTCAAAACTCTTCCCTCCCGTTCCATATTATTCGGGAAAACCGATTTATGACCGGCTTGACTGTAATATTATATCATAAATTACGAAATACTGCAACTGAAAATCATTTTGAGGCGTAAACGGTGTCGCCGACGCGCTTCATAAGCGTCACGGTAACGACGTCGCCGACCTTTAGGTCTTCGCCCGAGACGGCGGTATAAATATAGTTTTCGGTGTAGCCGAGGGCCGTGCCGTCTTTTATTTCTTCTATAAGGACTTTGGCGGTTTTGCCGATAAAGCCGTCGATAAAGCGTTCGGATACTTCAGCGGCCTCTTTGATGAGGAGTCTCGCGCGGGCGGCGCGGACCGATTTGGGGACGGCGCCGCTCATCGCGGCGGCCTTGGTGCCGGGGCGTTCGGAATAGGGAAAAACGTGGACTTTTAAAAATTTGCAGGCTTTTACAACAGCGACGCTTTGCTCGAAGTCTTCGTCGGTCTCGCCCGGGAAGCCCGTAATAACGTCTGTTGTGACCGACGCGCCGGCTATTTTCTCTTTTATCAGCGAGACGGCAAAGATAAACTCCGAGGCGGTATAGCGGCGGTTCATGCGTGTCAAAACGGCGTCGCTTCCGCTTTGGAGCGACAAATGAAAGTGAGGGCAAAGCTTTTTAAGGCGGGAGAGTCGGTCGATATTTTCGGAAGTGAACCAGACGGGCTCCAAAGAGCTTAGACGGACGCGGAAATCGCCTTCGATAAGGTCTATTTTCTCGAGAAGGGTTGTAAGGCTTGTAGACTTTACATCTGTTCCGTAGCGGTCGAGGTGTATTCCCGACAGGACTATCTCTTTCACGCCGCTTTTTACGAGGCTTTCGATCTCCGCGAGGGCTTCACTTTCGGGTTTCGAACGGACGCGGCCGCGGACATAAGGAATTATGCAGTAGCTGCAGAAGTTGTTGCATCCGTCTTCAATCTTTACGACTGCGCGGAGGCGGCCGCCCGCCGAGGAAACGGTCATCGATTCGAAGGGAGAATCGTCGGAAACGGAGGCAAAGCCGCGCACGGCGGAGCGGTCTTTCAAATAGGCTTCGACTTTTTCGGGTATCGAAAGCTTTTCCGAGGTGCCGACTATTATATCGGCTTCTTTAAGGGAGAGCGCCTCGGCCTGATGTCCTTCGGGGTAGCAACCGCATAGGACTATGACGGACTCCGGTGCGGCGGCGCGGAAGCGGCGGACCATCTGACGGGTCTTTCGGTCGCTTTCGGCGGTCACCGAGCAGGAGTTTACGACTATTATAACGGCGCCTTCGGGCGTCTCGGAGCGGGTGTGGCCCAATGCGATAAAGCGCTCTGCGAGCGCTTCCGATTCGTATTGATTGACCTTACATCCGAGGGTATAGATGAAAAATACCATTTTTGTCCTTCCGACGTCATAAACATCTTGACTGTTTATTAAAAAACTGATAAAATATCTACATAAATATTTTAAGGAGTGCACGGTAATATGTCAACAAATATTTTACTTAATTCCATAAACGACGTCAAGACTTTCGTCAACACCGTCTCGAAATGCTCTTGCGACGTCGACCTCGTTTCGGGCAGATACATAGTCGACGCCAAGTCGATAATGGGTATCTTCAGTCTCGACCTTTCGAAGCCCATCGAGATAAGGGTGTCGGACGGCGCCGACAAGGAAAAGCTGCTTGAAGATATAGCGCCTTTCATAGTTAAATGACCGTCGCCCCTCACCCTCGATGAGGGGCATTTTTTCGGAGGTGTCGGCATGAAAAAAGTTTTGGCCGCGGTTTTAGCCGTTATTCTTTTATTCTCTTTATCGTCGGGGGTTTTTGCGGCCTCTAACGTGACAGACGCGGTAAAGGACGGGGTGAGGTTTTATAACAATAACCCGTCTTATAAGCGCGGCGCGCTTACCGATCTGGCGCTGGCGCAGCTTTACAGACCGCTTCCCGAGCAGTTTATAAAGGACGAATACAGAACGCCCGTGGAAAAACCGCAAAGCGGCGTTATTGACGTCTGCGTTAAGGTTATTATTTCGGCAGCCATGACCAACATCAAGCTTTCGGTTTTAGCGCCCGACTGGGATCCCGTGGCGACGCTCGCAGCGGAGCAGAAGGAAAACGGCTCGTTCGGCGAAAGTTATTTGATGACTGCGTCGGCCGTTATTGCGCTTCTTGCAGTAAACGCCGACTTTGACAAAGACAAGGCGGTCACCTATCTTCTCTCTCAAATGGTGCTTGACGAAGAGGCAGAGGAAAAAGGCATTATCTATCCGATAAACGACGGCGGAACCTCAAGCACGGGAGTAAACTATTATGATTCTTTCCTCGTTTTGCTCGCTCTTTCGAGTTTCAGAGGCAGAAGCGACGTCGGCATGGCGTATCTTACGGTAAAAGAGAGTTTTCTTTCGACTTTCGGCGAAGACGGCGTTTACAAATACCGTAAATATGACAGAGTTCCCGCCGAAGACGTAAACGCCCTGGCATTGGCCTGCGCCGTCGATTACGGCGTGGACGACGTGACGTCCGACGAGTGGAAAAACGCCCTTTCCAGTCTGCTTGCGACCCAGGATGAAAACGGAGATTTCAAGGAGTGGGAGCACGTAGGCTCGACAATCGACGCTCTCGTTTACGACGCCTGTTTCTTTGGCGTGACGGCTGTCTATATGGGTCAGAGCGGCATCGGCAAACTCACCGAGGGGCGCGGATTTATCGATCCCGATTTTTCGGGAGACCTCCTGACGGCGGCGCTCATAACGCTCGCGGGAGTGGGCATAATAGCCGTGGTCGTGCTCGTTATACACGCCATGAACAAGGGCAAGAAAGCAAGGATGAAGGATAGTGAAAAGTCGGACGAAAAAGCCGTCTCGTGACGGAGTTTTCGATAGGATTTACGACGTCGTCAGGCTGATACCGAAGGGTAAGGTCGCGACCTACGGACAGGTCGCCGCCGCGGCGGGAAATCCGAGGTGGTCACGCGTCGTGGGATACGCGCTTCACGTTAACCCCGACCCGAAGACGATAAAATGTCACCGGGTGGTCGACCGTAACGGAAGGCTCTCCCCCGCTTTCGTCTTCGGCGGCTGTAACGCCCAGGCGGAGCTTTTGAAAGCCGAGGGTGTGGAGGTCTCCGAAGACGGACACGTCGACTTAAAAAAGTATTTATGGCATTTTGAATAACAAACCGAAAAAAGACGCCCGAGGGCGTCTTTTTTCGTAAAGAAAGGATAATATGAAAAAGTTTCTCGGAAAAGCATTTTAAGCGGCGGCGTTAAACTCGGAAGGTTTATACTCGACAAGCTCGACCTTTATGGTGACGCTTCTTCTGTTACGGTAAACGGTCACTTCGACGGTGTCGCCGACGTTGTATTTATCGAGCGCCGCGCTGACGTCGGAAATGGTGCCGACGTTTGTGTTTTTGCCAATGGCGGCTATCAGGTCGCCCTGTCTGAAGTCGCCGCTGTCGGAGAGGACGTAGACGCCGAGATAATTGACGTTATAGCGCATTGCCGTGAAGGCGTCGGTTATTTCGAGAAGCGAAAGCCCGAGCGAGGGACGGCCCGTTACGTAGCCGTATTCCTTAAGTTCTTTGATCACGCTTTTAACAAGGTCGACGGGAATAGCGAAGCCTATGCCTTCGATATCGGCCTCTGAGGCGCCGGCGTTGACAAGGCCTACTAAAAGTCCCGCCGAGTCGAAGAGCGCGCCGCCCGAGTTGCCGGGGTTTATGGCGGCGCTTGTCTGAAGTAAGGTCATCTCCTTACCTTCGACGGTCACTTTGCGGTCAAGGGCGCTTATGATGCCGCTCGTCACGGTGCCGCCCAAAAGTCCCATCGGGTTTCCTATGACTATGGCCGCTTCGCCGACGCGAAGGTCGTCAGAGGTGCCGAAGGTGACGGGGGTGAGCCCCGTGGCGTCTATTTTAAGAAGCGCGACGTCGGTCTTCTCGTCGCCGCCGATGAAGGCCGCGGGATAGTCGCCGCCGTTTTCAAGAGTGACGGTTATGGTGCTCGCGCTGTCGATGACGTGGTAGCAGGTGACGATATAGCCGTCTTCGGAAATTATGACGCCGCTTCCCGCGCCGCTCGTGACGTAGTTGCCTATGAATGTGCCGCGCTGAACGGTTTCGGTCATTATTACGACGACGCTGTCCTTGGTCTTGTCGACGACGTCGGCGACCGAGGCGAGAGATATTTCTTCGCCCGTTTGCTCTTTTATCGTCAGGTCGCTCGCGGCGCTCCCCGAAGACGTGCCGCTGTTATTGTTGTTTGAATTATTTTTGTTTTCGTCTCTTATTACGGCCATAAGGCTCGGGACCACGCCGCCTATCACCGTTCCGCCGACGAAGCCCGCGACGCATCCGAAAACGATGCAGGCTGCGACTATTATCGCCACAATTCCGCCTGAAACGCCTCCGCGTTTTTTCGGGGCGGCGGCTTTTTGCCCGACGCTCGGAGCGGTGTCCGAAACGTAGCTGTTTGTGTATCCGTAATCTTCGTTCATGGTAATTCCCTCCTGTTTGATAATATTTTACACCGTAATTGTGAAAAAGGTTTGAAAAAGGGATAAAAGAATAATAAAATCGTTACGGAACCGTTATTTCTTTTTGGATTTCCCTTATTGTATTATTTTCGGAAGTATGATAAAATATTATAAATAATATTTTCTTAAGGACGAAACGATATGCCGATTTCCGATATTTCAATTCTTGCGGCGGAGGCCGAAAAACGCGCCCTGCCGTTATTCGAGCGGTTTGAGAAGACGGCGTTTGAAAATCAGCGCCGCGTTCAGGACGCTTTTATGAAAGCGCGCATATCGGAGTCGCATTTCTTTCCGACGACGGGCTACGGCTACGGAGACCGCGGCAGAGAAGCGATAGAAGAGGTCTACGCCGACGTCTTCGGCTGCGAGGACGCGCTTGTCCGCAATAATTTCGTTTCGGGCACTCACGCGCTTGCGACGGCACTTTTCGGGGTTTTGCGACCCGGCGACGTCCTTCTTTCGGTGACGGGCAAGCCCTACGACACGCTTGACGAGGTCATAGGCATCGTGCCCTCCTCGGGGTCGCTTAAAGAGTTCGGCGTATCGTATAAACAGGTTGATTTCAAAGACGGCAAGATAGATTTTGAAGCTATTGAAAAAGCGCTTGCCGAAAGCAAGGCGAAGGTTGTCTTTATTCAGAGGTCGAAGGGCTATTTCAACAGGCCTTCCCTTTCGTGCGAGGAAATAGGCGAAATTGTCAAGGCCGTAAAAAAGATTTCGCCGAAAAGTATCGTTATCGTCGACAACTGCTACGGCGAGTTTTGCGAAACCGTCGAGCCGACACACTTCGGCGCCGACCTTGCGGTCGGGTCGCTCATAAAGAACCCCGGCGGAGGAATGGCCGAGGGCGGCGGGTATATAGTCGGCAAAAAGGAATACGTCGAGGCGGCGGCCTGCAGACTGACCTCTCCCGGTATCGGTAAAGAGGTAGGGGCGACCTTCGGTCAGAACAAAAACATAATAAAAGGTCTTTTCTACGCGCCTCACACCGTTAAAGAGAGTCTCAAAACGGCGGTTTTCGCCGCGTCGCTTTTCGATATACTCGGGTTTTCTGTCAATCCGCTTTTCGACGCGCCGAGAAACGACATAATTCAGGTAATAGAGATGAAAAGCAAGGAGAAGCTTCTTGCTTTCTGCAAAGGTATTCAGGCGGGGTCGCCTATAGACTCCTTCGTGACGCCAGAGCCTTGGGATATGCCCGGATACGCCGATCAGGTGGTCATGGCCGCGGGGACCTTTACGCAGGGCGCGTCAATAGAGCTTTCGGCCGACGCGCCGATAAGGGAGCCTTATAACGTCTTTTTCCAGGGCGGGCTTACTTACGAAAGCGGAAAGCTCGGCATACTCTCCGCCGCGGCGGAAGTTATGGGGGCGAAGTGATATGCTGATACTCGGCATTGACCCCGGATACGCGACGATAGGCTACGGCCTTATAAAATACGAGGGAAACAGCTTTACGTCGCTCGACTACGGCGCGATTCAGACGCCCGCGAAGACTGAGCTTTCCTACCGTCTTTCGCTCATTTTCGACGGCGTTACCGAGCTTATAAATAAATACCGTCCCGACGCGATGGCTATTGAGGAGCTTTTCTTCAATACCAACATAACGACGGGCATAGCGGTCGGCCACGCGAGGGGCGTTATTCTGCTTGCCGCAGAAAAGTGCGGACTTCGAAGCTACGAATACACGCCGCTGCAGATCAAGCAGTCGGTCGTCGGCTACGGCAGGGCCGAAAAAAAGCAGGTCATGGAGATGACGAGAATTATTCTCAAGCTTGAGAAAATTCCGCGTCCCGACGACGCGGCAGACGCCTTGGCATGCGCCATCTGCCACGCTCACAGCTACAATTCGAGACTTTTCAGATAGAGAGGTTAGATATGTATTACAGTTTTTCGGGCAGACTCGTAATAAAAGAGCCCGGGCTTGCCGTCATTGAGTGCGGCGGCGTCGGCTACAGGCTCGGAATATCGATGAATACCTATACGAAAATAGGCGACGTGGGATCTGATTGTCTTTTGTTTGCCTATCTCTCCGTAAAGGAAGACGCCCTCGAGCTTTACGGCTTTTACGACGAGAAGGAGCTTTCCGCCTTCAAGCAGCTTATTTCCGTCAGCGGCGTGGGGTGCAAGGTGGCTATGTCTATACTTTCCGATATGACGCCCGACACTCTTATACTTGCCGTCGTGACGGAGGACGTAAAGCCCTTCAAGAACGTAAACGGCGTCGGCCCGAAGCTTGCGGGAAGGATTATCCTTGAACTGAAGGACAAGTTCAAAAATACCTCTCTTCCCTCCTCGCCCGAGCTTTTAAGCGCCGCCGCAAGCCCCTCGGGAAATCTTTCGGAGGCCGCCGAGGCTCTTTGCGCGCTCGGCTATTCGAGAAGCGACGCCTTCAAGGCCGTGACGGCCACGGGCTTTACCGACGAGGATTCGGTCGATCTGATAATCAAAAAAGCGCTTCGCTCGCTTGCCAAATGAACTGAAAGGTAATTTGATATGAACGATTTCGAATTCGACGACAGCAGGCTCCTTTCCACCACCCTCGGCGAAAACGAGGGCGAAGACCTATCGCTGCGTCCAAAGACGCTTGACGAATACGTCGGGCAGGAAAAGGTCAAGGAGAATATGCGGATCTTCATAGAGGCGGCAAAGAAACGCGGCGAGACGCTTGACCACGTTTTGCTATACGGCCCTCCCGGACTCGGCAAAACGACGCTGGCGGGCGTTATCGCGAACGAAATGAACGTCTCTATAAGAATAACGAGCGGCCCAGCTATTGAAAAGCAGGGCGATCTGGCGGCGCTTCTTACGAATTTGCAGGACGGCGATATTCTCTTCATAGACGAGATACACCGTCTTCCCAAGCAGGTCGAGGAAGTTTTATACCCCGCGATGGAGGATTATTCGCTCGATATCATAATCGGCAAAGGGCCGTCGGCAAGGTCTATAAGGCTCGATCTGCCGAAGTTCACGCTTATCGGCGCGACGACGAGAGCGGGGCAGCTTACGGCTCCGCTTCGCGACCGCTTCGGCGTAAACGCCCGTCTTGAGCTTTACACCAACGACGAGCTCGAGCAGATCGCCCTTCGTTCGGCGGGGATACTCAACATAAAGATCGAAGAAGAGGGCGCGGCCGAGATCGCCAAGCGTTCGAGGGGAACGCCCCGAATAGTCAACAGGCTTCTTAAGAGGGTCAGAGACTTCGCCGACGTTTGCGCCGACGGTATTATCGACAAAAAGGTCGCCGACATGGCGCTCAGGCGTATGGAGATCGACGAGCTCGGGCTTGACAGCATCGACAGAAGGATGCTTCGCTCCATTATAACCAATTTCAGAGGCGGCCCCGTCGGTCTTGAAACGCTGTCTGCGACGGTCGGCGAAGAGGCGGTCACGATTGAGGACGTCTACGAGCCGTATCTATTACAGATAGGATTTCTCGAGAGGACGCCGAGAGGCAGGGCCGCGACGCATTTGGCTTATAAGCATTTAGGTATCCCGTTCCCCGAAAATACGAGCGATCAGCTTTCGTTTTAAGGAGTAAAACATGGGACAATTATTCGGAACTGACGGAATAAGAGGCGTCGCAAACAAAGACCTGACGCCCGAGCTTGCACTGAAGGCGGCAAAGGCTACCGCTTTCGTCTTGAATAAAAAGCTTGACAGGAAGGCGAAAATTCTCATAGGGACAGACACCCGCATATCCGCAGATATGCTGACGGAGGCCATGGCGGCGGGTTTTCTCGCCGTGGGCGCCGACGTATATAAACTCGGCGTCATACCGACGCCCGCGATACCGATACTGCTAAAGCACTACGGCGCCGACATAGGCGTTATGATCTCGGCCTCGCATAATCCCGCCAAGTATAACGGCATAAAGCTTTTCGACAAAAACGGTTTCAAACTCCCCGACGAAGTCGAAAACGAAATAGAAAAAAGCATTTTCGACGGCGTTATTGCCGAGGGCGAGGACACGGGCCGCGTTTACGCGGCCGTCGACGCGGCGGATATTTACGCCGAGGCGGTAAGGAAAATCGGCATACCCGAGTTTTCAAAACCGCTTAAAATATTCGTCGACTGCGCCAACGGCGCGTCTGCCGTGACAGCGAAAAAAGTGTTCGCGGGGATCAACGCCGATATAGAATTCTTAAACGTCGAACCCGACGGGAAGAATATAAACAAACAGTGCGGCTCGACAAATATCGCGCTGCTCGGCGAAAAGGTCGTCAAAGAAAAGGCCGACCTCGGCATCGCCTTCGACGGAGACGCCGACCGCTGTCTTATCTGCGACGAAAAGGGTCGCATTCTGGACGGCGACAGGCTTATCGCGGCTATCGCGCTTTACTTGAAGTCCAAAGGCAAACTCGCGGGCGATATGATAGCCGTCACGACCATGTCTAACATGGGATTTATCAAGTATATGAAAAACCACGGCGTCGGCGCGGAGCTGACGCGTGTCGGCGACCGATACGTCCTCGAGGCTATGCTCAAATACGGTATTTCGATAGGCGGCGAGCAGTCGGGGCATATTATTCTTTTGGACTGCAATTCGACCGGCGACGGCGAGATGACGGCGCTGTTTTTTCTTCGCGTCCTTGCCGAAGGCGGCAGGAGCGCGGGAGACTATTACGACGACGTCGCGTTCTATCCGCAGATAAGCGTCAACATAAAGGCCGAAAACGCCGTCAAAGATCAGCTCGTCTGCAACGAGACCTTCACCAAGGAGGTCGAGTTAAAACGCGCTCTGTTTGGCGAAAAGGGACGGATTATCGTTAGGCCTTCCGGCACAGAGCCTCTCGTCAGAATCATGGTCGAGGGCGAGGACGAGGCGCTTGTCAAGTCGGTCGCGGGAGAGCTTTTGATACTTGCCGAAAAGATAATTTCGACTTTGGAAAGCTGATAAAAAATATACAGGGCATCGCCTAAGCGATGCCCTTTTTTATTATTTGATTAGCCGTTATTGCCGCAACCGCCGTTTCCGGGTTCAACTATCGAAACGGTGCTGCTGGTCGCCGTCTCGGAAGGCAGCGAGGCGGGCTCGGAAGAGCTGACTTCGGTTCCCGAGGAGGCGGAGGGTATCTCGCCGTTATAGGTAGTTATATCTTCGGCGTTCGGAAGGTTGTTGTTTATTGTGAGTATATCGGCCTTGAACTCGCTGTTTGCCGAGCCGGTTATCGCGCCGTTGACTATCGTGAACTCGCAGGCGTAGAAGCCGACGCCGACGTAGAGGTCTTTATCGCCCCAGATCTCGGCTATGCCGGCAAGCTGAACGGGGTCGCCGGTGTTGTCGTCCTTTAAGACCTTGCCGTTAATCTCGATGGTGTAGCCGTAGGTGGCGTTCTTTCTGAATGCGAAGGTGTTGATCTGATTCTCATGGAAAGCGTCGCCGTCGAGGACGGAGTTCTGGAGATAGAGGTTGCCCGCGGCTTTTGCGGGGTCGGCTATCGGGTTGCCGAATTCCTTGGTGACGCTGTAGACGTTGGGAACGGCGTCGGCGCCGTCGCTGAGGCCGTTGAAGATGAGAACAAGGCCTTCGCCGAAGTTGGGAGTGGCGTAGTTTTGCGAGGAGTTGGGCGTGTCGCTTATGGTGATCATAATCCAACCGTCGACGACGCCGCCGTTAACAGCCGCGGGATAGTCGGGCTTGAAGGTGAACTCAAAATAGTCCTTGTTGATAGGCGAAGTGATGTTGAAATTCGCGTAGGCCGTGGCTGACGTTTTGTTTATCGACAGAGTGCCGTCTTCGTTTTCAACGACTGCGTTCGCGTCGTAATAGTTAAGATTGGGAAACGCCGCGAAAGCGCTTACCGAAAGGACGAGGGAGAGCGCGATGACTATGCAGATAATTGCCTTTTTCATTTTCTTTCCTCCGATATATAATTTGTGGATCACGGTAATATTATAAAACAAAAACGCAGTGTTTGCAACAGTTATTCAGTATTTTAACTCGGCAGAGGCGGCGGTCAGGCACTCGACGCTTCCCGCGTAGGGTAAAAGCACGCGGCATACCTCGTTCAGAGTGCTTCCCGTAGTGACGACGTCGTCGACGACTATTGCGTGTTTGCCGCGTATCGCGGCGGCGTCGGCGATGCGGTAGACGTCTTTGACGTTTTTTCTTCTCGCGTTGACGTCGGCCGCGAGGCTTTGGGCGGGGTTGTCTTTTATCTTGACGATCGCGTTTTTGGCGACGGGAACGCCCGTAAGCCGAGAAAGCTCTTTCGCTATTTTTTCGCTTTGATTGCATCCTCTTTTGCGGCGGCGACGCTTGGAGATGGGGACGGGGACGAAAACGGCGTTTTCGAGGCCGTCGGGATAGAGATAGTTATAAAGAAAACTCATTTTCTTCGCGAGCAGCTCCGCCGCGGGCAGATAGTGCTCGAATTTCAGGGAGAGAATAGCACCGCGGACGGCGTCGCCGTATTCGGTGTAGGCGGCGCACTTGACGCCGCAGTCGAGCGTGCGGCGGCGGATATTGGGTTCGAACGTCTCTTCGCAGGTCTCGCAGATATAGTCGTCGTTATCGTAATTTATATACTCGCCGCAACACGCGCATCTGTTTGGGTACAGATATGAAATGAGTAGCATTTTCGTCTTCTTTTTCATTTTTCCGCACGCCGTTTCAGTAAGTATTTGAGTCCGCAATAGCTTACGTTGGCGCGGCCGTTTTCGACCATGGCGCCTATTATATCGCTTTTACCGACGAATATAAAGAGTTCTTTGGCCCTCGTGACGGCCGTATAGAGAAGACAGCGGTTGAGAAGCGGCTTCGGCGCGTCGAAGACCGGCATTATAACGGCTCTGAACTCGCTTCCCTGGCTCTTGTGGACCGTGACGGCGAAGGCGGGCTCGAGTTCCGCTATCATGTCGTAGGCGTAGACGGCGGTCTTATCGTCAAAGCGGACGGTGACGGTGCGCGTCGTTCGGTCGACGGCTGTTACGACGCCGATATCGCCGTTATAGATGCCCGACCCCGCCTCACCGCGACCGCGGGTCCAGAGAATATCGTAATCGTTTTCAATCTGCATGACTTTGTCGCCCGGGACGAAGGTGTATCCGTTTGCGGCAAGACCCTTTTCTTCCCTGCTCTCGCCGTTCAGGACGTTCTGGAGCACCGCGTTAAGATACTCGGTGCCGCACCGCGTCTTTCGGGTCGGGCCTATGACCTGAATATCGGAAAACGGGTCGAGGCCGTATCTCTCGGGGAGGCGACGGGCGCAAAGGTCGGCTATGGTGGCGCATATCTCGGTTTCGGTCTCGCGTCGGATATAGAAAAAGTCTCTGGAGTTATTGTCAAGAGAAGGAGCTTTACCCTTGATTATCTCGTGGGAGGCGGTTATTATACCAGATTCGGCCGCCTGACGGAAAATCTCAGTGAGAGTGACGGTCTTCACGCATCCGCTCGCGACTACGTTTCCGAAAAAGTTGCCCGCCGAGACGGGCGGAAGCTGGTCGGCGTCGCCGACGAGGATCAGGGACATACCTTCGGGCATGGCCTTGAAAAGCGCGGTCATAAGAAGGACGTCGGCCATGGAAGATTCGTCTATTATTATATAGTCGCCTTTTAGCATATCGTCCTCGTTTTTCTTGAAGACGTTTACGTTTTTTTCGCTTCGCTCCATCTCGAGAAGTCGGTGGATGGTCTTCGCCTCGCGGCCCGTCAGTTCTTCCATACGCTTGGCGGCGCGGCCCGTCGGGGCGGCAAGGAGTATCTTTTTGTCAAGCGCCTCCAAGACGTCGAGGATACAAAGAAGCGTAGTGGTTTTACCCGTGCCGGGACCGCCGTTCAAGACTGAAATCCCGGAGTTTATGCAGACGTCGACGGCGCGCTTCTGATCGTCGTTAAAGACAAGGCCGCTCTTTTTCTCGCTTTCGGCTATTTTAACGGCGGTCGCCGTCCGCTGTTTCTTTGCCCTTGCAAGCGCCGTTATGCGCGACGAGAGATATTTTTCGGCCTCGTAGTATTCGGGCAGATAGACGGCCTCCAGGCCGCCTATATCGCCGTCGAAGGAAAGCTTGCCGTCTTCAATGAGATTAGCAAGGCAGGTTTTCGCAAGCGAGGGGTCGACGCCCATCGCCGAGGCGCAGGCGGCGATAAGTTTATCCTTCGGTAAGAAGGTGTGTCCGTTTCCGAGGTTATGTTTCAGAATATATCGTAAGGCGGCGTTTATACGGACGCTCTCTTCCCTGTCTATCCCGAGGTCGAAGGCAAGCTCGTCGCACTTTTTGAAGGGGATGCCGACGGCGTCTTCCATAAGGATATACGGATCGGAACGGACGAGGCGCATTACGTCGGAGCCGTAGGCGTAGTAGGCGTCGACGGCGTTTTGCGCCGAAAGGCCGTAGCTGCCGAAGAACAGTATTATCGGCTTGATCTCAAGAAGCCTTCGGTACTCGGCCGCGAGTTTTTTCGCTTTTTTCGGGGTCATGCCCTTTATTTCGGTCAGCCTTTCGGGCGCGTTTTCTATTACGTCAAAGGTGTCGGCGCCGAAGCGTCCCGCGATGCGGGCGGCAGTCTGCGGGCCGATGCCCTCGAAAAGTCCCGAGCACAAATAGAGGGCGATGTCCTCCTTGGCCTCGGGAAGTTCGGTCTCGAAGCTTTCGGCCTTGAACTGAACGCCGAAGCGCGGATGGCTTATATATTTGCCGGAAAACTTTGCCCGTTGCCCCTCGCCGACGGAAGAAAGAGAACCGACGACGGTGACCGTGCCTTCGTCGGTTGAGAGTTCCAAAACGGTGTAGCCGTTTTCTTTATTGCGGTAGATGATCTTTTCGACTCGTCCGGAAAGATCGGCTTTTTGCTCTTCCGTGGTTATTACCTCTTAACAAAAAAGCGGTGGGTCGCCACCGCTTATTTTAATAATATCTGATTACAGAAACGACTTTGCCGAGTATGACGGCCTTGTCGACGACAATGTCGGTAAAGGACGGGTTTTCGGGGCGGAGAATAATCTTGTCGCCGTAGCGGAAAAACCGCTTGCAGGTGGCGTCGTCGTCGATAAGGGCAATGACTATCTCGCCGTCTCTTGCGACGGCGCTCTTTTTGACTACGACGAGGTCGCCGTCCAAAATCCCCGCGTTCTTCATGCTCTCGCCCTTTATGTAGAGGGCGAAAAGCTCGTCTTCGCCGTAGAACTTGTCTTTAGAATAAAACGGCACGACGCCCGAATAATTTTCCTCGGCGAACACGGGCGTTCCCGCCGCGACGCGGCCGACTATCGGGACCTGCCTGGAAAAGTTGTATTTAGCGGGCATAAGAGATCTTTTCTTGCCCTCGGATGCTACGAGCCGGCCTTCGAAAACGAGGTTGTCGATATGAAGCTTTACGGTCCCCGGGGACGAAAGTCCGACGCCTTTGCCTATTTCGCGTATCGTCGGAGGTATGCCGTTTTTGGTGTAATAGTCTTCTATGAAACGGTATACCATTTCTTTACGTTCGTTGTATTTCACACCGTCGCCTCCTTTTCTTCGGAAAATAAACGGCCAAGGCCTTAAAAGACCCTGGCCGTTATATTACTGATCAGTTGCAGATCGTGGTCTCGGTCTCTTTGTCGAAGATATTTATCCTCTCGGGATCGATGGCTATTTCGATCTTGTCGCCGGGCATGATGCCGGTGGTGGGCTTGACGCGGGCGGTGAACTTGTTGCCCTCTATGTCGAGATAGAGGTAAGTCTCGGCGCCCATAAGCTCGGTGACCTCAACGTCGGCTTTGATGACGCTGTCCTTGAGTCTTTCCATATAGAAATCTTCGTTATGGAGATGCTCGGGTCTGATGCCCATGACGACGGGTTTCTCTTCCTCGACGGCCTGGACGACCTTTTTGAGTTCGGCCTTCTCTTCGGGGAGCTTAATGGAGAAGCCGGCGAATTCAACGTAGGTGTTGCCGTCCTTCTTCTTTTTGAGCTCGGCGTCGATGAAGTTCATCTGAGGCGAACCGATGAAGCCCGCGACGAACATGTTGCAGGGGGCGTCGTAAAGCTTCTGAGGAGTGTTGACCTGCTGGATTATACCGTCTTTCATAACGACTATACGGTCGGCCATGGTCATAGCCTCGGTCTGGTCGTGGGTAACGTAAATGAAGGTGGTTCCGAGGTTGATATGGAGCTTGGATATCTCGGTTCTCATCTGGGCGCGGAGTTTCGCGTCGAGGTTGGAGAGAGGCTCGTCAAGGAGGAAGACCTTCGGCTCGCGGACTATGGCGCGACCGAGCGCGACACGCTGGCGCTGACCGCCCGAAAGAGCCTTCGGCTTTCTGTCGAGAAGGTGGGTGATATCGAGGATCCTGGCGGCTTCCTCAACTCTCTTTTTGATGTCGTCCTTCGGGACCTTGCGGAGTTTAAGGCCGAACGCCATATTCTCGAAAACGGTCATGTGGGGATAGAGGGCGTAGTTCTGGAAAACCATCGCTATATCTCTGTCCTTCGGGGCGACGTCGTTAACGAGACGGTCGCCTATATAAAGCTCGCCTTCGGTTATCTCTTCGAGGCCCGCTATCATTCTGAGTGTGGTGGACTTACCGCAGCCGGAAGGGCCGACAAGAATTATGAATTCCTTATCCTTGATCTCAAGGTTGAAATCCTGGACCGCCAAGACGTTTCCGGCATACTTTTTGTAGATTTTTCTGAGTGAAAGGCTCGCCATTTTGTTTCCTCCTAATATAAAGCATAAATGCTAATATAACCCATAAAATTACTTTTTATATTATACTATTTTTCACGGTAAAAGGATATTAGCTTATTCGACAAAAATCACGCGCGTTTTTTGTGCATTTTATATAAAACACTTTTAACGGAAGGAGAGGGACGAAATACGCTCAAGCGCCTTTTCGGTAATCTCCTTAGAGCCGAAGGAGGTAAGGCGGAAATACCCTTCCCCCATCGCGCCGAAGCCGGAGCCCGGAGTGCCGGCGACCTGAACCTTTTCGAGAAGATAATCGAAGAACTCCCAGGAGGTCATGCCGAAGGGACAGCGGAACCAGATATAAGGGGCGTTTTCGCCGCCGAACACCGTAAGCCCGAGATCCGAAAGGGTCTTTCTTATGACGGCGGCGTTTGACATATAGTAGTCGATATTCGCCTTTATCTGCTTTTTACCCTCGTCCGAGTAGACCGCTTCGGCGGCGCGCTGGACTATATAGGGAGTGCCGTTATATTTTGTGGCGTGGCGGCGCGCCCAAAGGGCGTTAAGGCTGACGCCGTTTTCGGCTTTGAGGGTCTTCGGGACGACGGAATAGCCGCAGCGGACGCCCGTAAATCCCGCGGTTTTGGAAAAGCTTCTGAACTCTATGGCGCAGTCTTTGGCGCCTTCGATCTCATAGATGGAGTGAGGCAGCGAAGGGTCATTGATATAGGCTTCGTAGGCCGAATCGAAGAGTATGACGGCGCCGTGCTTTTTGGCGTAGGCGACCCAGCGGCCGAGCTTCTTTGCATCCATCGCCGCGCCCGTGGGGTTGTTCGGGGAGCAGATATATATCATATCCGCGGGAAAATCGGGCGGTTCGGGGCAAAAGCCGTTTTCGGCAGTTCCGTTAACGTATTTTATCTTGCGGCCGCTCATAATATTCGTGTCGACGTAGACGGGATAGACGGGATCGGCGACAAGGACGGTATTATCGGGCCCGAAAATATCGACTATGTTGCCCGTGTCGCACTTTGCGCCGTCGGAGACGAAGAGCTCGTCGTCGTCAATTTTAACGCCTCTTTCGGCGTAATCGTTTTCGATTATGGCCTTTTTAAGGAAAGCGTAGCCGCCCTCGGGGGGATAGCCGCGGAAGGTCTTGATATCGCCCATCTCGGCGCTCGCTTTTTCGAGGGCGTCAATTACGGCGGGAACGAGTGGAAGCGTGACGTCGCCGACGCCGAGCTTGAGCACCTCTTTTTCGGGGTGCGCTTTCATATAAGCCTCCGTCTTTTCGCGGACGGTGGAAAAGAGGTAGCTGTCTTTGAGGTCGAGGAAATGAAGATTGGCTTTAACCATTGTTTGCTCCTTAATTCATTTTTGCAAGCTGCGAGGGGTCTATTTCGCCGTCGCAGACCGTTTCGGCGGGGCCCGTCATGAAAACGTGACCGTCGGCGCTC
>JAEEIO010000057.1 GCA_016281405.1 Clostridiales bacterium
CCCGCGCCGACTATTATCCCTATTACGGTTATTACAACGGTAGTTATAAGTATTATCATAAAAACCGCCCTCCCTTAAAACGCGAGATCCGCGAAGCCCATAAAGGCGATGGACATGAGCGCCGCCGCGATGAGAACGACCGGCGCGCCTCTTACGGGCGCGGGAAGATCCTCTTCGCGAATGCGCGATCTTATGCCCGCCAAAAGGACTATGGCTATCGTAAAGCCGAGCGCCGTGCCGAAGCCCGCGAGAACGCTCTCGCCGAAGTTGTAGCCGTTCTGCGCGTTGGTGAGCGCGACGCCCAGGACCGCGCAGTTGGTCGTGATAAGGGGCAGGAAGATGCCGAGCGCCTTATAGACCGAGGGCGACTTCTTTTTGAGGAACATTTCGACTATCTGGACCAAAGCCGCAATGACGAGAATGAAAACTATCGTCTTCATAAAGCTCATGCCGTAGGGCGCCAAAACGTAGTCGTACAAAAGGTTCGCGACGGCGGAGGCTATCGTCATGACGAATATGACGGCGCCGCCCAAGCTCGCAGACGCCTTCATCTGCTTTGAAACGCCTAAAAACGAGCATATTCCGAGGAACTGATTTAAGACGACGTTGTTTATAAGGGCGCTGCCGACTATAAGAAGTATTATCGATCTCATTTATCAGCCGCCTCCTTTTTGTCGCAGACTGCGGAGCAGGTCGCGCAGCAACCGTCGCAGCCGTCGTTTTCGACGAGCTCGCGCTGTCTCGTCTTGATGCCTATCGCGTTCATTATGATTATAAAGAGCGCTATTACGAGGAATGCTCCGGGAGGCTGGATGAAGATGCCTATTTTCGGGAAGCTTTCGGGAAGCACCTGCGCGCCGAACGCCGTGCCGGAGCCCAGAACTTCGCGAACGAGCCCCGCGAGGGTAAGGGCTATCGTAAAGCCGAGACCCATTCCGAGACCGTCCATCGCCGCGAGACCCGGGCCGTTTTTATTGGCGTAAGCCTCGGCGCGGCCTAAAATAATGCAGTTGACGACTATGAGGGGGATGTATATGCCCAACGCCTTGAACACCGTCGGGACGTAAGCTTCCATCAAAAGCTCGGTCACGGTGACGAGGGACGCCACTATAACTATGTAAGAAGGAAGCCTTACCTCGTCGGGTATCACCTTGCGGAGAAGAGATATGACTATGTTCGAGAGGATAAGGACCGCCATGGTCGAAAGACCCATGCCTATGCCGTTCACCGCCTGGGTGGAAACGGCGAGAGTCGGACACATGCCGAGCATAAGAACGAGCGTCGGGTTCTCTTTTATGACGCCGTTGTAAATACGTTCAAGATATTTGTTCATGGTTTACCTCCCGATTTGTGTCGCGCAGAAGGAGAGCGCCGCGTTCACGGCGTTCACGACCGCCTTTGAGGAGATGGTCGCGCCGGACACTCCGTCTATCTCGTCGGGCTCAGCCGCGCCGCCGTCTTTGAGCAGTTTGAAAACCGGCACGTTCCGCCCGCCGAACTGGCCCTTGAACTCGGGCTCGTCGCAGAGCATGCCCTTGCCCGGAGTTTCTTTAAGCTCGGTAAAGGATATTGAGGTGACCGTCCCGTCGGGGAGTATGCCGACCGACAGGGTCACGTTGCCCGAATAGCCCTCTGAGCAGGTCGCCGAAACGGCGTAGCCGACCGTATTGCCGGCGGCGTCTTTTCCCGCGACGGCTTCGTTTATAAAGGTGCGCCCGAAGTTTTCGCCGTAGACCTGACCCTCTATATCGACGGGAATGGGGACCTTTTCAAAGGTCTCGGCGTCGGGAAGGACGCTCTTGTAAGCCTGAAGCGCGGCTTCCGCCCTGTGCTCGGCTATCGTGCTCTCGGTCATGGAGAAAACGCCGCTCAAAGCAAGACCCGCTATAAGCGCGATGACTGCGATGGTCACGACCGGCTTCGGTATCCTTTTGAAGAAGGGCTTGGGCGTTTCGCCGTTCTGAAGCTTTATTGCCTTTTTGCGGAAGGCGTAGGGCTTGGAGATAACGTAGGTGTCGATAAGCGGCACGAAGAGGTTCGCGACGATAATAGAATAGCTGAAAGAGTCTGCCGCCGTGCCGCATACGCGGAAGAGGGCGCCCATAACGCCTATCAGCACGCCGTAAATAGTCTGCCCGAGGCGGCTTACGGGCGAGGTGACGTAGTCGGTCGCCATATAGAAGGCGCCGAGTACGACGCCGCCGCCGCAGAGATGCGCCGCGAGGAAGGCGGGGTCGAAGCCGTGCCCGCCGAAAAGCCCTATGAAGAGGGTGAAGCTTATAAGGACGGAGAAGCATATCTGCCCGTGGATGACGTCTATCGACCAGAGTATGAGACCGCCGATGAGAAGGGCGATGACCGAGCTTCCTATAACGCCGCTTTCGGCGCCTAAGAACATCTTGGTGACGTTTACCGCTTCGCCGATCTTGAGGGCGGCGACCGGAGTCGCCGAGGAAACGCCGTCAAGCGCGTAATTCGTCATAACGCCGGGGAAGGATATGAGCAGGAAGCACCTCGCCGCGAGTGCCGGGTTCACGAAGTTTTTGCCGAGGCCGCCGAAGCAGCACTTGACGACGAGGATCGCGAAGATCG
>JAEEIO010000058.1 GCA_016281405.1 Clostridiales bacterium
ACCACCAATAACCGCATGGAGCTCACCGCAGCCATAGAGGCGCTTACGGCGCTTAAAGAGCCCTGCGACGTTTTGCTTCGGAGTGATTCGAAGTATCTCGTCGACGCCGTACAAAAAGGCTGGCTCTCTTCGTGGCGCCTTAACGGCTTCCGTAAAAGCGACAAAAAGCCCGTCCTTAACGTCGACCTCTGGGAACGCCTCGCGCCGCTCCTTGACGTCCACAACGTCACTTTCGAGTGGGTCGAGGGCCATAACGGCGACGAGAAAAACGAGCTTTGCGATCGCCTCGCCGTCGAAATGTCGGAAAAGTATAAAGAAAAGTGAAGAAAGACGCCCGAAACGGCAGTTTCGGGCGTCTTTTCGGGGACATAAAATGAAACTCGATAAAAAACTTGCGATAATAGATTTCGACGGCACCCTCGCCGACTCCATGTGGGCGTGGGACGGCCTCGGCCGCGAGGTAATAGCCTCCCTTAAACTCCCCGAATACGAAAACTACGACAAAATGGTGCGCGAGCTCACAATGCAGCAGTTTGCCGCCGTGCTTTCGAAAATGTATCCCGACCTTGACGTCGCGCGTCCCTTTATCGACCGCTTTTCCGACGTCATGCGGCGCTACTACTTAAACGACGTCCCCCTCAAAAAAGGCGCCGTCCGCTTTCTCGAAACGCTGAAGCAAAGGGGATTCCGCCTTTGTCTCGCCTCCGCCACCGATAAAAACCTCATCCTTGCCGCTTGCGATCATTTCGACATTGTAAAGTATTTTGACTTAATACTCACCGCCGACGACGTGGGATGCGGCAAAAGCGAGCCCAAGATCTACTATGAAGCAATGTCCCGCTTCGGCGTCGCGCCATCCGAAACCGTCATCTTCGAAGACGCATACCACGCCGTCCTTACAGCCAAAAAAACGGGCGCTTTGGTCGTCGCCGTCGAGGACGCCTCTATGTCCTGCTTCAAAAACAAAATCAAGCAGACCGCCGATATTTATATAACGTCGCTCGACGAATTCATAAAATAAAAAAACCGCCTAGGGCGGTTTTTTATTTTAGTTTAACCCACGTGGTTCGGCGTTATCTCGTCGGCGGAGTAATTTCTTAAGAACCTGTAAACCCGCGTCACGCCGTCGTCGTCCTTCATTCTGAAATAAACGTAACTTCCCGTAATACTGTAAGAGTCCGTCGGCCTGTCGGCAAAATTCACTTTCACGTCGTCAGACTTGAGATTGAAAACGAAGCTTTCGCTCTCGGTCGAGCATATTACGTAGTCGCCGTCAAGCGTAAACGCCGTCACGCCTTCTTTAACGGTGACTGGCTCCTCGCTTCCGTCCCATTTCATGCGATAGAGGACCGAGTCGTTCACGCCGATGAAATAGATGGTCTCGTCCTCTTCCTTGAGGCAGAATGCCGCCGCGCCGACGTCGGAGATCGCCGACGTTTTCCCGCCGTTTACGGGAACGGTGTATATTCTGTTGCCGTCGTCGTCGTTTATGAAATAGACGGTATCTTCGTTTACTATCAGCTGATAGGGAACGCTCTTCGAAACTCTCGTCGACGTCACCGTCTCGTCGTAATCGACCGGTATTCTGTAAAGACTCGACGTGTTTCTCGCGCTCGTCGCGTTCGAATAGTAGATATACCCGTTGTAAATCATTAAATATCTCGCGTGGAGCGCGTTGCCCGTCTTGTAGTTTTCAAGCTCCCTTAACTGCGTTCCGTCCGTCCTGACGGTGTATACGCTGTAATCGTTTATGAAGTAAACGTTGTTTCCGATAACGTTTATATGCGACGACCCCGCGGGTCCTATCATAAGCCGCGAACTGCCGTCGCTCTTCTGACGGTAGATCTCGCCGTCGTCGTTAAGATAAAAGACGTAGTCGCCCTTGACTGCCGCTATGCCGCCGTTCATAAGGTTTTCGCCGAGATTTCCCTTGAAGGCTGTGTCTATATAAGAAGACGGCTCGTAATCTACGGTTATCTCGTAAGTCTTCTTGTTTCCGTCCGACGCCGTGACAATGATCGTCACTATGTTTTTCCCCTCGGTGTAATTCATGTTTCCGAGTATTTTGACCTTCGCGGTGGTGTCCTCGGGAACTGCGGTGATCTGAAGCTTGTCGATAGTATCCATGACCTTCATTTCATATTGAAGGGTATTTTTATCAAACTCCGGCGAAAAAGAATACTGTTCGATATAAAGCGCCGTGAGATTGCAGTCCGACACCGCGCTCGTCTTTTCGGTAAGCAGACCGTTAACGATAAGCGCTGCGATAATAAGCCCCGCTATAACTGCGGCGCCTACGGCAAACTTTATAATTTTCCCTGGCTTTAACGATCCGATTTTCATTTTCCGCGTCCTTTGTAAAAATATCAATACAATTATACAATATTATTTCGTTTCAGTCAATAAAAAGGACGTTTCGCAAAATAAAATGCCGATTTATTAAAAAATAATATAGACAATCCCGAAGAAGTTATTGTATAATATAATAAATAATTTCGAATTGAGAGGTGAAAGTTGTGGACGCAGGGAGTGGTAACGGCACTGTTCCCCGAAGTAGTCGGGCCGATATCGCAATAACTGCGTCGGAGCTTTCGCCGCAGTGATATCGCCGCCTGCCGAAGGTAGGTGCCATGCCGATTTCGATCCCGTTCAGTAGACCCCAAAAAAATTCCCGGGAGGAAAATGGTATGGAAAAGGAAATCGATTTTGAGAGAATTAAAGAGCTTTTGGAATCCAAAAGCTTCGGTGAGATCAAAAAAATACTTGTGGACATGAATCCTGCGGATATTTCCCAGCTTTTCGAGGAAATATCGGAGGACGAATGCCTGATACTTTTCAGACTTTTACCCAAAGAACTTGCCGCCGAGAGCTTCGTTTATTTCGACAGCGACATTCAGGAAAAGCTCATCAATGATTTTTCGGATAAAAACCTCCGTGAAATACTTGACGAGCTGTTCCTCGACGATACCGTCGACATAATAGAGGAGATGCCGGCAAACGTCGCGACGCGCATACTCAATAACTGCACCGACCCCGCCAAGCGCCGCGAGATAAACGAAATACTCCGTTACCCCGAGGACACGGCGGGAAGCATAATGACGGTCGAATACGTCCGCCTCAAAAAGACGATGACCGTCAAAGAGGCCTTCGACACCATAAGAAGCACCGGCCTCGACAAAGAGACGGTCTACACCTGCTACGTCACCGACGCCAACCGTCACCTCGAGGGCATCGTCTCCGTCCGCACCCTTTTGCTTTCGCCCTACGAAGCGAAGATAAAGGATATAATGGAGACCAACATAATTTACGTCACCACCACGGAGGACAAGGAAGAGGTCGCGAAGCAGTTCAATAAATACGACCTTCTGGCGATCCCCGTCGTCGACAAAGAGACCCGCCTCGTCGGCATAGTAACATTCGACGACGCTATCGACGTCATGGAAGAAGAGGTCAGCGAAGACTTCGCGAAAATGGCCGCTATCACGCCGCCCGAGGACAGCTACTTCAAAGAGTCCGTTTTCAAGCACGCCAAGAACAGAATACTCTGGCTTCTTATCCTCATGGTCTCTTCGACCATAACGGGCATAATAATAACCAACTATCAGGAGGCCTTCCAGAACGTTCCCGTGCTTATAGCCTTCCTGCCGATGCTTATGGATACGGGCGGCAACTGCGGAGCGCAGAGCTCCACCATGATAATCCGCGGCATGGCGCTCGACGAGATAAAGCTTAAGGACTTCTTTAAGGCTCTCTTCAAGGAAATGCGCATAGGTCTCCTCATAAGCGCCGCCCTCATTGCCGTAAACACCATCCGCGTCCTGATATTCAATTACAATGAATTCTATATGTCGCTTATCCTCGGTATAACGCTTTTCTGCACCGTCATTATCGCGAAAATGCTCGGATGCTGTCTCCCGATGCTCGCGAAGCTTCTTAAGCTCGACCCCGCTATAATGGCGTCGCCCTTGATAACGACCATAGTCGACTGCTGCACCGTAATCATCTATTTCTCCGTAGCCGTCGCCATACTCCCGATATTCACAAATCTTACCTTTTGATTAAGAAGTAAAGGAGCGAAAACAATGCCAAAGTATTGTCCCGAATGCGGAACTCCCACAGATGAAAGCACCAAATTCTGCCCCTCCTGCGGCAAATCCTTCGAAGGCGCCGCCGCGCCCTCGGGAATAGGAGTCCCCGCGCCCGGATTTTCCGCTCGCGTAAACGACCCCGAAATTCTCGCCGCAGTCAAGAAAAACCGTAAGGCGGCGGGCGTTTTCGCCTTTATCCTCGTTCCCATCCCGATAATCGGCTTCGTTATCTACGCTCTCGCGAGCGGCGCTATGGAGATCGGCACCGCCCTCCTTATTGGCGGCATAATATCGGCCGTCTTCCTGATATTCGCCCTTTACGGCCTTATAAGCAGTAAAGCAAAGAAATCCTACGAGGCCGTCGTCACCGAGAAAAAGTCCTGCGTCACCTACGGCCACAAGACGGGCGACACCCGCGAAATGATAACCGAATACCGCATTACAGCCAAGACTCCCGACGGCAAGACCAAAAAGATAGTCGAACGCGAAGGCTCGCCGCTTATCGCGTGGCACTACCTTGAGGTCGGCGACCGTTTCAAGTATCATCCCAATTTCAATTTCCGGTATGAGCTTTACGACAAATCGAAAGCCCCCTATATCGCCTGCGTCAGCTGCGGCACCAAAAACCCCGTCATAGGCGACCGCTGCAAAAAGTGCGGCCTGCCGCTCCTTAAATAATGAAAGAGACTCTCTCCACTCGCGTTGAGAAATGCGACGACGGCAAATACCGCTGGACATACGAGATGAGCCTTTTCAAAAACCTTACCTTCTTTTTCCTCGTCTGGAAGATATTCTTTTTCATCATTGTCGGCGTCTTTGCCTTTATGATGATAATCGACGCCTTTGAATGGCCCGCCGAACTCGGCGTCCGCATACTCGAAACGCTAAAAAACTTCTGCTGGTTCCTTATCGGCATGACCGTTATAGTCATTATCTCCTATCTCATTTACGCCGCTGTGATGGGCGGCAGTTATATCGTCGAGTTCGAGATGGACGAAAAGGGAATAAGGCATAGGCAAATCGCCTCCCAGGCCAAAAAGGCAAAGAAGATAGCGGCCGCAACAGTAGTTGCGGGCATAGCTACGGGACGCGTCTCTACCGTCGCCGCAGGCCTCAACTCCTCGCGGACCGAGATGTATTCCGACTTTTCGCGCGTTCGTAAAGTAATAGCGTGTCCCCGAAGAAGCACAATTAAGGTTAACGCGCCGTTTTCTCACAATCAGGTCTACGTCCTTAAAGATGACTTCGATTTCGTAAAAGATTATATTTGTTCCCATTGTCCCAATCTTAAATAAAAAAGAACGCCCCCTGCGACGCAGGGGGCGTTCTTATACTTTTTAGTATTTTTCTCTCGGAGTATATCCGGTGTGGAGTATCTCGTGAGCCTTGTGGCTTCCGGGCTTGCCGAAATATTCGGTATAGACCTGTTTCACGTCCTTGTTCTCGTGAGACTTCCTGACAGGTAACTG
>JAEEIO010000059.1 GCA_016281405.1 Clostridiales bacterium
ACCACCCACGACATAGACCGTTTCGACACGGCGGCGGCGCTCGGATTCAGGGCGCCGATGGCAAACTCGATGGACGCCGTGTCCGACAGGGATTACGTCATAGAGCTCATATCCGACCTTTCGATAATAATGACGCACCTTTCGCGGTTTTCGGAGGAGATAATCCTCTGGAGCTCGGGCGAGTTTTCCTATATAGAGCTTGACGACGCCTTTTCGACGGGCTCGTCCATTATGCCGCAGAAGAAAAACCCCGACATAGCGGAGCTTTGCCGCGGCAAGACGGGAAGGGTCTACGGCGACCTCACGGCGATACTCACGGTCATGAAGGGTCTGCCGCTCGCTTACAACAAGGATATGCAGGAGGACAAGGAGGCGGTCTTCGACGCCGTCGATACCGTCAAGTCTTCGCTTTCGGTCTTTACCGCCATGTTCGCAACGATAAAAGTAAAGAAAGACGAAATGCGGAAGAAAGCGTCGGGCGGCTTTATAAACGCCACCGACTGCGCCGATTATCTCGCGAAGAAGGGGATGCCTTTCCGCGACGCCTACAAGACCGTCGGCGAGATGGTGGGATACTGCGTTGAAAAAGGGAAGACCTTCGAGTCTTTGTCTACGGAAGAATACAAGAGTTTTTCGGATCTTTTCGCCGACGACGTCTACGAGGCCATAGGGCTTGAAAAGTGCGCGGGAGATCGTAAGGTCTACGGCGGTCCCGCCCCCGAGGCGGTAAAGCGGCAGATAGCCGACATGAAGGATTTTTTGGGTAAGCAAAATGGTTAAACACACTGTTTTTATAGACGGCAACGTCGGCACGACGGGAATGCAGATAGAAGCCCGTCTTTCCGAAAGGGAAGACGTTAAGCTTCTTACCATACCCGAGGAAAAAAGAAAAGACCCAAAGGCCGTAAGGGAATACATGAAAAAGGCCGAGATCACCTTTCTTTGCCTTCCCGACCAGGCGGCAATAGAGGCCGCGGAGCTTTCGGAAGGCACGGGAACGAGGCTGATCGACGCCTCGACGGCGCACAGGACCGATCCGGCGTGGGTCTACGGTTTTCCCGAGCTCGGCGGGGAGTTCAGATCGAGGCTTAAGACTTCCGACAAGACGGCGGTGCCCGGGTGCCACGCGAGCGGCTTTATTTCGCTCGTCCGTCCGCTCGTTGAGGCGGGCGCGATTTCGAAAGATATAAGTCTTTCGTGCGCTTCGCTTACGGGCTACAGCGGCGGCGGAAAAAAGCTTATCGCCAAATACGAAGGCGAGGAGCGGACTGACGCGCTTAAAGCTCCGATGCCCTACGCGCTTTCGCTTAAACATAAGCACTTACCCGAGATGAAGGCGGTCTGCGGGCTTTCGAAAGCCCCCGTCTTTATGCCCGTCGTCGGCGACTTTTACAAGGGCATGCTCGTTTCGGTGCCGATGAACGCAGAAATGCTTAGCATTGCGCCCGAAGAGATACGGGGCGTTTACGAAAAGGCCTACGGCGGCAGCGAATTCATTAAGGTCATGCCGGAAAACTATGACCTTGCGGCGTCGGGCGGGTTTTTGTCGCCCGAGCTTGAAAACGGCACGAATAATCTTGATATATTCGTCTTTCGCGGCGGTGAAAGCGTCCTTCTTTGCTCGGTTTTCGACAACCTCGGCAAGGGGTCTGGCGGCGCCGCGGTGCAGTGTATGAATATTATGCTCGGTCTTCCCGAGAAGACCGGTTTGAATTGAGGTAGAAAAATGAAGGAAATTTCGGGCGGCGTGACCGCCGCAAAAGGTTTTAAGGCTTACGGAGTCCACTGCGGCATCCGTAAAAACCACGCCAAAAAAGACCTCGCGCTCATTATGTCGGAGGTCATGTGCTCGGCGGCGGCAGTATACACCACCAATAAAGTGAAGGGCGCGCCGATAGCCGTCACAAAGAGAAACATCGAGGACGGCAAAGCGATAGCGGCCATTTGCAACAGCGGCAACGCCAACACCTGCAACGCCGACGGCGTAGAGGTGGCCGAAAAGACCTGCGCCGCGCTTGCGAAAGAGGCGGGGATTTCGGAAAAGGATATTATCATCGCCTCGACGGGCGTCATAGGACAGCCGCTTGACGTCGAGGTCATAAAGTCGGGCATACCCGCGCTCGTCAAGGGGCTTTCGGTCGAAGGCGGAGCAGACGCGGCCGAGGCGATACTTACGACCGATATCCGCCCGAAGACCGCCGCGGTGGAATTCACTTTGGGCGGCAAGGTCTGCCGTATGGGCGGCATAGCCAAGGGGTCGGGCATGATAAATCCCAACATGGCGACGATGCTCGTATTCATAACGGGCGACGCCGCCGTCTCGCCCTCGCTCATTAAGGAGGCCGTGAAAGAGGCGGCAGACGAGAGCTTCAACATGATTTCGGTCGACGGCGACACCTCGACGAACGACATGCTTTCGGTCATGATGAACGGCATGGCGGGAAACGCCGAAATAAAAGAAAAAGACGCCGACTACGCCGTCTTCCTCGAGGGACTTACCTATCTTTGCAAAAAGCTCTCGAAGATGATAGCGCGTGACGGCGAGGGAGCCACCAAGCTTCTTGAAGCAAGGGTCACGGGCGCGCCCGATAAAACGACGGCAAGGATCGCCGCGAAGTCGGTCATCTCGTCCAACCTCACCAAAGCGGCGATGTTCGGCGCCGACGCCAACTGGGGCAGGGTGCTTTGCGCTCTCGGCTACGCGAAGTGCGAGCTTGACGTCAATAAGATCGACATAGCCTTCGAGAGCAAAAAGGGAAAGATAGACGTTTGCAAAAACGGCGCGGGCGTCCCCTTCTCGGAGGAAAAGGCCAAGGAGATACTTCTCGAAGACGAAATAATCATTGATATTGAGTTAAACGACGGCGAGGCCTCGGCCGAGGCCTACGGCTGTGACCTGACTTACGAATACGTGAGAATAAACGGCGATTATCGCACCTGAAAGGAGAAAAAATGGACGTAAACACTTTTTCCGACATCGAAAAAAAGGCCGAGGTGCTCGTAGAGGCGCTCCCCTACATTATGCAGTACCGCGGCAAGACGATAGTCGTGAAATACGGCGGGAGCGCCATGATAAACGACGACCTGAAGTCGGCCGTCATTTCCGACATAGTGCTTCTTTCGCTTATCGGCATCAAGGTCGTGCTCGTCCACGGCGGCGGCCCCGAGATAACCGAAGTCCTTAAGAAAATGGGCAAGGAGAGCCGCTTTATAAACGGCCTTCGCTACACCGACGCCGAGACGGCCGAGGTGGCGCAGATGGTGCTCGCGGGCAAGATAAACAAGGACCTCGTCGGCGGCATTGTCGCCGCGGGCGGCAACGCCGTAGGCCTTTCGGGCTTTGACGGCGGTCTTATCCGCGCAAAGAAAAAGGACGACGACGGCGTCGATTACGGCTACGTCGGGACTATTACCGACGTAAACACCAAGATAATAAAGGACAACCTCGAAAACGGATATATCGCCGTCGTTTCGACCGTCGCGGCGGGCGACGACGGCAAGGTCTATAACATAAACGCCGACACCGCCGCGCTCGAGATAGCGATAGCATTGAAGGCCGACCGCGTGCTCGTCCTCACCGACGTGAGAGGCATTCTCCGCGATGCATCCGACGACTCGTCGCTCGTCTCCGACGTCCGCGTCGACGAGATAGAAAGCCTCATAAAAAGCGGCGTCATAACGGGCGGAATGATACCCAAAGTCAAGAGCATAGCGAACGCCGTAAGCCTCGACATAAAGTCGGCAAGTATAATTGACGGCCGCGTAAAGCATTCGATCATAGTCGAGCTTTTCTCCGACGAGGGCTTCGGCACCATAATCCGTAAATAAGGTGATAATATGAAATCGGCTGATTTTATAAAACGCGACAAGGACGTCATGATGGACGTCTACGACCGTTACCCCGTGGTCATTGAAAAGGGGCGCGGCGCCGTGGCCGTTGACGTCGACGGCAAAAGTTATATCGATTTCGCGGCGGGCATCGCGGTAAACGCCCTCGGCTACGCCGACAAGGGCTGGCTGAAAGCCGTTTCGGAGCAGGCCAAAAAGGTCGGGCATATCTGCAATCTCTATTACAATCCGACCTCCGTCGAGCTTGCCGAGAAGCTGACGACGGCGGCGGGGATGAAAAGAGTCTTTTTCGCAAACTCGGGCGCCGAGGCAAACGAAGGCGCCATTAAGACGGCGAGAAAGTATTCCGAAGACAAATACGGCCCCGAAAGAAACGTCATCGTAACCCTTAACAACTCCTTCCACGGCCGCACCGTGACAACCCTCGCGGCGACGGGTCAGGAGGCTTTTCACAAGTATTTTCTGCCTCTCACCGAGGGGTTTCGGTGCCCCG
>JAEEIO010000060.1 GCA_016281405.1 Clostridiales bacterium
CGCCTATTTTCCAGCTTGCGCGCGGCACCTGCGACGTCGTGTAAATTGCGGGAAGCGCAATAAAAAGCGCCATGCCGCAGCCGAGTATGACCTCGAGCGCGAGTGATAAAAGCGTCGAGAATTTGAAGTGTTCCTTCCACGAGCCGCTTATAAGGCGGACGAGGAAGTAAATCGTCAGGAATACCGCTTCGGCGACGAAGAGGTAATAGTTGCAAAGCAGACAAAGCGCCATGCCGGCAGCGAAAATACCGCGGCGTTTTTTCTGAATAAGCACCTCGAGGCCGTAAAGCATCAAGGGGAAGAAGGCGAAGACCTCGTTATACTGGAAGAAGAAGATGCTGTAGATCATGTTGCTGAAAAAAGCATACATGACGGCGCCGAGGATGGCGTTATCGACCTTTTTCGCAAACAGCTTGATATAGGCGAAAGCGGTCATGGCCGACACGGCAAACTTGAAGCAAAGCACAACGGGCATCATATAAGGCACCCATTCGGTCGGGAACGGGAGCGTTATCCAAAAGAAGGGGCTGCCGAGCATATAGTAGGCGTAGGAGCCTATGAAATTAACGCCGAGGTCGGACGTCCAATTCCAGAAGATATCTCCTCTTTTGACGGCCGCGTGAGCCTCATACCAGAAGGGTATCTCCTGGACGTTATAGTCGCCGTAAAAAGTGAAGGGGCCGCCGTCGTAAATCATGGCGGGCACTATAAAGGCCGCCGAAACGACAAGTCCTATCAGCAGCAGATAGATATACTGCCGCCATGTCGGAACGTTTTCAAACGAAAACGCCCTTCGTTTTTTCAAAAGAGGATTGTCAATCATACTATCCCTTTCAGCTTACCGAAAGCTTTATCTCACCGTTTTCGACGGTAAAATCCGCCTTTTTGAAGGTCTCGCCGTTTTTGAGGACTTCGTCTACAAGTCTGTCCTCGACTTCTTTCAGCACGGTTCTTCTGACGTTTCTCGCGCCGTATTCCTCGCTGTAGGAGCTTTCGGCGATTTTACGGACGACGTCGTCGCTCCACGAAAGCGCTATTCCCCTTTCCGAAAGCGCCGTCTTCTGCTCGTTAAGGACGAGCGCGGCGATCTTCTCGAAGCTATCTTTCGAAAGCGGGTCGAAAACGACTATTTCATCGACGCGGTTTATAAATTCGGGGCGTAAGAATTGCTTTAGGGACTTTTCCGCCTTTTCTTTCGCGAGGTCTTTCGTCGTTTTATTGAAGCCTATACCCTGCCCTTTTATCTCTGAGCCCGCGTTGGAGGTCATTATAATCACAGTGTGACGGAAATCGACCGTCTTTCCGTGGGCGTCGGTTATCCTTCCCTCGTCGAGAATCGAGAGAAGTATATTCATGACCTCGGGGTGCGCTTTTTCTATCTCGTCAAAGAGGACTACGGAATAGGGTCTGCGCCTTATCTTCTCGGTGAGCTGACCCGCCTCGTCGTAGCCGACGTATCCCGGAGGAGAACCGATGATTCTCGAGACGGCGTGCTTTTCCATAAACTCCGACATATCGAGCCTTATAAGCGAATCGGGAAGGTCGAAAAGCTCGTTTGAGAGCCTTTTGGCAAGTTCGGTCTTGCCGACGCCCGACGGGCCCGTGAAGATAAACGAAACGGGACGTTCCCTCGGAACGAGCGCCGCTTTGGCGCGTTTGACGGCGTTCGCGACGGCCTTGACGGCGTAATCCTGACCTATGACGTGGGATCTCAGCGCCTCCTCGAGACCCGAGAGCCTCGCGAGCTCGCCGCCGCTTATCTTTTTGGCGGGGATGCCCGTCCACAGTTCGATGACGTTCGCGAGGTCGTCCTCGGTCACCTCGAAGGTGTCGACCTTTTCGGCGAGTTCCTTTTCCCTGACCTGCTTTTTGACAAGCTCGGCCTTGACCTTGGTTATCTGCTCGTAGTCAAGCTCGGCGCCCTCCTCGGTTGGGTTTTCGAGAGCCGAAAGCCTTTCTTCAAGCTCCTTAAGCTCTTTTCTGACGGTAAAAAGCTCGTCTATCTCTTTTTTCGCCATGCCCGCCGCCGAGCAGGCCTCGTCGATGAGGTCTATGGCTTTGTCGGGTAAATAGCGGTCGTTTATATATCTCTCGCTCCACAAAACGGCTTTTCTGACTATGTTTTCGTTAAGCTTTATTCCGTGGAACTTTTCGTAATATTCTTTTATTCCCGCGATTATCTTTTCGGCGTCCTCGATGCTCGGCTCCTCTACCATTACGGGCTGGAAGCGGCGCTCGAGCGCGGCGTCCTTTTCGATGTATTTTCTGTATTCGGTAAGAGTGGTGGCGCCTATGACCTGAATTTCGCCTCTCGAAAGGGCGGGTTTCAGCATATTGGCGGCGTTCATCGATCCCTCGGCGTCGCCCGTGCCGACGAGGTTATGCACCTCGTCAATGACGAGGATGATATTTCCGAGCGCCTTGACCTCTTCGATAAGTCCCTTTACCCTGCTTTCAAACTGACCGCGAAACTGCGTGCCTGCCAAGAGCGCCGTCAAATCAAGAAGCCATATCTCTTTTTCCGAAAGCTTGGCGGGGACCTTGCCCTCGGCTATTTTCATCGCGAGACCCTCTGCGATGGCCGTCTTGCCTACGCCGGGCTCTCCTATAAGGCAGGGGTTGTTCTTGGTGCGCCTTGAAAGTATCTGTATTACGCGGGTAAGCTCCTTGTCGCGGCCTATTACCCTGTCCATTTTGCCCGATAGGGCTTTTTCGTTCAGATTCTGACAGTAGGCCGAAAGGAACTTCGTCTTCTTTTCCGGGACGTCTTCGCCTTTTTTATCGGCGGAGGTCTTTTTATCCTTCTGCTCCTTGCCGGACATACGGAAGTTATTGAATATGGGCATGGGCGCGGCGCCGCCCGGAGTAAAGCCCTCTTCCTCCATCTGATTGGCGACCTCGGTCATCTCGTCGGCTATTGCCTCGAGCTGGTCGTCGGGTATCCCCATCTGCTTCATAAGGTCGTCGACGGGCTTTAATTTCATCTCTTTGGCGCAAACGAGGCAATATCCCTCGTTGACTATCTCGCCTTTTTCGTTGGGCCGCTGAATAAATACGACGGCGGTCCTTTTTTTACATTTGACACAAAGCATAATTTACTCCTTGTCCGGGTTTTCTTCTTTGCGAAGTTTTTTCTGTTTGTAGATATTCAAAAACGTAAGGCCGTATCTCACGAAGGCGTATATGGCAAGCACCAAGACGGCGGCGTAGGCGATATTCAGCCATAAAGTGTCCCACCCCGCGGGATAAACTATCGAAAACGAAATTATGACGAAGAAAAGCGCCGTTGCGAGTTTGCCGTACCACCTTGAAGGGATGACCTCGTCCTCGTTTTTTAACAGCCTTGCGGCAAGCACTATCATAAGCATTTCTTTCACGAGATAGACTATGAAAAACGCGAGCCATATAGTGCCGTTTATAACGAGGCAAAATCCGACCGTGATATACATGAGCTTGTCGGCAAGCGGGTCAAGAACAGTGCCGATTTTGGAGGTCATGTCGTATTTTCTTGCGATATAGCCGTCAATTACGTCCGAAAGGCAGGCGACGCCGAAGCAGATAAAAGCTATCCATCTTGCGTCGGGCAGCGCGAAATATAAAATCGCGAAGACAGGCACGAGCAAAAGCCTTATAAAAGTTATTATATTCGGCGGCGTCAGAATCTTATTATACATCTTTGTTTTTTCCTTCAGAGTTTGAGATTATAGAAATATTTGAAAATAAGCGTATCTTTGATATGTTCCTCGGTGATCACGGGGTTTTCGTCCTTATCCCTTATGTTCGGCTGTATCAACTTGAACCCCGCGGTGAGCACAAGGACGGCGATGAGTCCGAGAACAAGTCCGAGCAACGCTCCGCCGATATGATTTATCTGTTTCAGGACGGGCAGCTCGAAAAGCTTGTCGAAAATAAGAGAAAGCAGTTTCAAAAGAATCAGCGCAACTATGAATATCACAATAAAGCAGATAACTCTCGCGATCGCCTCTGATACTGAGCCGCAGATACTCTCGGCGAAAAAGGCTATTTTACCTTTGACGTAAGACGCCGCCTCGTCGTATTTGGCCTTGAGACCTTCGCGGTCGACTCCGAAGACCGCCATAAAAGCGCCGAGCTTGCCCGAAATAGAGTCGATGGTCTTGTCAAAGTCGCTTTTTTCAAGCTCCTCTTCGCTCTTTTCCTCGCCGTATTCCTCTTTGGAATAGTTGTCTGTCTCCTCCTTGAAGGATTCGGCGACGAAATTCGACATGGCGGGCGTCACCCACTTTTCGGCGACGAAGTGGCCGAGCGGCGAACAGAAAGAGATCGCGAGTATCAGGGCGACGACGCCCGAAAGAAAGCCGAAAATGGACTTGGAGAAACCGATAATCGCGAATATCGCCGTAAAGGCGACGACGACGAGGAGCACCGCTCCGTCGAGTATCCAGTTCATACAATCACTCCTTGTTCAAAACGGTTCCGCTCCCGCGGGAGAAGAGGAAAACGGTTTTGTCGGCGGCGACGATGTCGGTCGCGTTTGCGGCGGGGTATCCTCTCGTTTCGCCGGTTTTTATCTTGACTCCGTAAAGGCCCGAAAGGGTGAGATAGTAAAGGCTGTCTCCGCCGAACGAGAGCTTTTTCGGCCCGTCGGCCTCAAACGAGCGGACGGTCTTTCCCGAGCCGTCGAAGATAAATATCTCGGCGCGTTCGGTACCCCCGTCGGCGACGGCTACGGCGGTGTATTCATCGTTATAGGCGAGCGCCGCGACGTTTTTTCCGTTTATGTCGGTCGAAGAGACGACGGCGCCGTCCTTACCGATGAAATAGACGCCCTTGTCTGTCACGGCGAAAAGGAGGCCGCTTTTCTTATAGAACATAGTGTGCGGAAACTCCTCGCCGAAAGAACACGACGCGAAGCTGTCCGACTCGCCGTATCTGAAAAAGAGTATTTCGCCTACGGTCTCGGCCGAATCGGGGTATACGCCCGCGACGGCGAGTATTCTGTTGTCGGGCGAGCACTCGGCCGCGGTAACGTAGCGGTCGAATCTGTAGACGGTGAAGACGGGCGAGAAGGTGGTGTCGTAAACGACTACCCTGCTCTTATGCTCGTCGGCGTAGGTGCAGACCGCGAGGTGATTTCCGAGACCTATGGAAGCGTTTGTTATCTCTTTCTCGGTCGTCAGCTCGAAAACGCAGTCGAAGCTGTTGAAAAGCGCGAGCGAATTGCCGCCGAGGTCGAAGCAAAGAATATACTTACCCGAAGTCTTCACGGCGGGAGTCTTGCAGGCCATGGCGTTTTCGGAAAGCAAATAGCCTCTGTCGTCGTAGACAGAGAGCCTGCCGCCCGATAAAACGGCGGCTCCGCCCTTAAAACCGATAAAACGGGCGTCGGAAGCCGACGGAAACTCAAAGGTCTCTTTAGGCGCCTTATCGCTTTGGAAATTATAGCCTATTTTTACGAAAAAGCGGCGGAAATTATCGTAGTTTAGCCTGCTTCCGTAAATGACGAGCAAAACGGCGAGCAAAACTATAATTATGCCCGCGATGAGAAGTCTCGCCTTTTTGACGGACGTCATGCCCTTGGGCTTCGGCGACGCGTCTTCCTCTATCTTGTCGTCGGCGGGCTGCTCTATATCGTCGGGAGGCAGTATCTGCTCGTCCGCATAGCGCTTATTGTCTTTCAAAAGAGCTCCTCCCCGTAATAAACGTCGTAAAGATAAAGTCCGTAACCCGCGACGGTCTTGCCCGCGGCCGATCGGTCGCCCGTCTCGAAAAGGGCTTTAATATCATCGATTGACATTTTGCCCTCGTTATACTTTAAGGCGGTGCCGACCATTATGCGGACCATATTGTAAAGAAATCCGTTTCCTTTTACGCGGTAGACAATAAAATCGCCGTCCTCGTAAAACTCGGATTCATAGACCGTCCTTATCTTGTCTTTTACGCTGCTTCCCGACGCCTCGAAGGCCGAGAAATCGTGCTCGCCTGCATAGACGGCGGCCGCGGCGTTGAGTTTTTCAAGGTCGAGCGGGTATTTGTACCAAAGCGCGCGTCCTACGGAAAACGGGTCTTTGACGGCGCCGCGGTATATGCGGTAACGGTATTCTTTGGAGACCGCCGAAAAGCGGGCGTGAAAGCCGTCGTCCGCGACGGCCGCCTTTTTTACTGAAACGGTCTCCGGTAAAACCGCGTTCAAAGCGTTTTTAAGTCCCTCGCAGGATATGCGCGAGGAAAGAGTGAAATTGCAGTAGTAGTTGAGCGCGTGAACGCCCGAGTCGGTGCGTCCGCAACCCTTGACGGAGGTCTTTTCGCCCGTCACCGTCCCGATGGCTTTTTCAAGCGTCTCTGAAACGGTCTCGGCGTTTTTTTGCTTTTGCCAGCCGTGGAAGGCGGTGCCGAGAAAGCTTAAACACAAAACTACGTTTCTCATACGGCACCTCACAGCGAGAAGATAAAGCTTCCGAGAAAGACGTTTATAAGCACTACGCCGGCGATAAGAGCGGCCATAACTATAAGCGCGGCGTAATCGCGGAAAGCCATTTTATAGCTTTTCATACGCGTCCTTCCCTTTCCGCCGACGTAGCAGCGGCATTCCATGGCCGTAGCGAGCTCTTCGGCGCGGCGGAAAGCAGAGACGAAAAGCGGGACGAGCACGGGGATAAGCGCCCTCGCTCTTTTTATAAGTCCGCCCTCGTCGAAGGAGGAGCCTCTCGACTTTTGAGCCGCTATTATCTTGTCGGTCTCGTCTATGAGCGTCGGGATGAAGCGAAGGGCTATCGTCATCATCATAGAAAACTCGTGGACGGGGACTTTTATGACCTTCAGGGGCGAAAGAAGTCTTTCAATGCCGTCGGTCAGTTCTATAGGCGACGTGGTATAGGTTAGAAGCGACGTCGTGGTGATAAGAAGAGTTATTCTTATGACCATGAGCGCGGCGGTGGCGATGCCCTCGTAGGTTATCGTTATGTCAAACCATCCGAAGACGCTTATCGGCGGAAATACCTGCGTGCCCTTGACGTAAAAGATATTGAGGATAGTCGTTATAACTATGATGACGATCAGCGGCTTGAGGCCTTTGAAAATGAGCCTCGGCGATATTCTCGAGACTATTATCAAAAAGGCCGAGAAAAGTAGAATAAGTCCGAAAGCGAAGATGTTTTTCGCAAGAAAAAGCATGACGATATAGGCTATGGTCAGCACTATTTTGACGCGGGGGTCGAGCTTATGGATTACGGAGTTGCCGGGGTAAAACTGGCCTATCGTAATATCTCTAAGCACGGGCTTCACCGCCCTTCAAGGCGCGTAAAATCTCGTTTACCGCGCTTTCGACGGTATAGACGCCGCCGCTTACGTTATAGCCCTCTTTTTGAAGCTCTGAAAAGACGGCGGTGAGCATGGGTATATCGAGGCCTATTTCCTTAAGCCTTTCGGCTTTGGAAAAGACTTTGTCAATATGCTCGAACATTTCGACTTTCGCCGCGTTAAGAACGAGCGCTCTGTCGCAGTTGGCGGCGATGTCGTCCATATTGTGAGAAGAGAGTATGACGGTTTTGCCCTCTTTTTCGTGGTACTCTCTTATGTTTTTGAGAAGTCCGTCGCGTCCCGCGGGGTCGAGACCCGCCGCCGGCTCGTCGAGAATAAGTATCTCGGGCCGCATGGCAATAACGCCAGCGACTGCTACGCGCCTTTTTTGACCGCCCGAAATCTCGAAGGGAGATTTTTCGGTTATCTCTTCGGGAAGGCCCGTAAACTTCAAGGCCTCGGAAACACGGTCTTTTATCTCGCCCTCGGAAAGGCCCATGTTCTTGGGGCCGAAGGCGATATCCTTGAAAACGGTCTCCTCGAAAAGCTGATGCTCGGGGTATTGGAAAACAAGTCCGACCTTGAAGCAAAGGCCTTTGGCGTTTTTCTTGTCGGTTATGTCGGCGCCGTCTATGATAATACTGCCCGACTGCGGTTTAAGCAGTCCGTTAAGGCACTGCAAAAGGGTCGATTTGCCCGAACCGGTATGGCCAATAAGCCCTACGAATTCGCCCTTTTCGATTTCAAACGAAATATCGTCGAGGGCTGTCATCTCGAAGGGAGTGCCGACACCGTATTTGAAAGTCAGGTTTTTAACCTCTATCTGTGACAATTTTTCCCTCCAGAAGATCCCTTAAAACCTCTTCGCACTCTTTTTCGTTTATGACGGCAAGAGGCACTTTAATACCCTTCTCGCGAAGGGCGAACATAAGCTCGGTAGACTGCGGGACGTCAAGACCCACGCTCTTTAAAAGTCCCGCGTTCTGAAAGACGTAGTGCGGCGTTTCGTCAAGGAGTATGCTCCCCTTGTTCATGACTACGACTCTTTTGGCCTTGGCCGCCTCGTCCATATAATGAGTTATGAGAATAATGGTGATATTCTCTTCCTCGTTAAGCTTCTTTATAGTCCGCATTACTTCTTTGCGGCCCGAGGGGTCGAGCATCGCCGTCGGCTCGTCTAAAATTATGCATTTCGGCTTCATCGCAAGAAGTCCCGCTATGGCGACGCGCTGCTTTTGGCCGCCCGAAAGCTTGTTTGCGGAGTGGCGGGCGTATTTGGTCATGCCGACGGTCGCGAGCGCCTCGTCGACTCTCCTTCTTATCTCCTCGGGAGGCACGCCCAGGTTTTCGGGCGCGAAGGCCACGTCCTCTTCGACAATAGTCGCGACTATCTGATTGTCGGGGTTCTGAAAGACCATACCCGCGGTTTTTCTTATTTCTTTTATGAGATTGTCGTCGGCTGTGTCCATGCCGTCGACGAGGACTCTTCCCTCTCCCGGGAGCAGTATACCGTTCATAAGTTTGGCAAGAGTCGACTTACCCGAGCCGTTATGTCCGAGCACGGCGACGAACTCGCCCTCGTTTATCTCAAGATCGATATTCTTGAGCACCGCGTGAGCAAGGTCTTCATCGTATGAAAAAGAGACGTTTTCTATTTTGATTATCGCCATACTCTTATCCTTTGCAAAAGGTCATTTTCTTTTAAGTAAAAATCGCGCCGTGGCTCCGCACGGAAGACATAGAGGACTGTTTTTTATCGGGAGCAGAAGCTCGCCCGCCTCGCAGTTTCCGTAAAACTCGGGAGCGAAGGCGGAAAGAAGCGTTGTCTTCATGGTCTCTGACGACAGCCCCGTCGTGTAAGAGTTTAGAAGCACGAAAAGCGGGTCGTCGGAGATAACGCCTTTCAGAAGCGTGAGAAAGTCGAAAAGCATATCCTCGAGCTTCCACACCTCGCCCGAAGGGCCTCTGCCGTAGGAGGGCGGGTCGAGGATGACGGCGTCGTATTTCTTGCCGCGCCTTATCTCCTTTTCGACGAACTTGACGCAGTCGTCAACGATATATCGGACGGGCGCCTCTCGAAGTCCCGACGAAACGGCGTTTTCCTTCGCCCAAGCGACCATGCCTTTGGCGGCGTCGACGTGGCAGACCTCTGCACCCGCCGCGGCGGCGGCAAGCGTTGCCGCTCCCGTATAAGCGAAGAGATTGAGGACTTTAACGGGTCTTCCCGCGGCCTTTACGGTGTCGTAAATGAAATCCCAGTTGACGGCCTGCTCGGGGAATACTCCCGTATGCTTGAAGCTCATGGGCTTTAGGTTGAAGGTGAGGCGTTTATAGTTTATCGTCCACACCTCTGGAAGACTTTTTATATCCCACGATCCGCCGCCCGACGAAGAGCGGTTATAGACGGCGTTTGCCTTTTTCCAAGGCGCCTTTTGGTCGCTTTTCCATATTATCTGCGGATCGGGACGCGAAAGAATATACTCGCCGAAGCGCTCAAGCTTTCTGCCTTCGGATGCGTCGAGTATTTCGTAGTCTTTCCAGCCGTCGTTAAGAAACATCGTTTATACCTCAGCATATATTAACCCATTATTGAAATATTATATCACTATAAATCTATAAGGTCAAATGAAAATTAAAGAATTTAAGAGAAAAATACCGAAATAAACGAGAAAAAAAGAGTTTGCCGCCGAAAGCGATCGGCGGCAAACGCGGTTTTTCGTTATATTTCTCTTATCTGGAAGCTGTTTTTCATTATCTCTTCGGCGTCGGATATGGACGAGATCTCGCCGGACGCGACCATCTGGGCGAGGATATTGCCGGTAACCGTCGCCGCGACTTATCCGCAGAATACGGGGAGTCCCGTTTCTTCCTTTAAGAAGCGGTCGAGCGGGATGTTTTTCGAGC
>JAEEIO010000061.1 GCA_016281405.1 Clostridiales bacterium
GCGAAATCGTAAAGGGAGTCGTATTTCTGCTGCCTGTCCTCCCAGCGCGCCGCCATGAATTTTTCAACGAGCGCGCCCCAAATAATGATAAGCGACATCGGAACAAGCGCGAAAACCGTCATGACCCAGTCGAGCATGAACATACGGACTATGACCAGAACTCCCAAAAACGTCGCGTCGACGAGCTGGACGGTGCCGAATCCCGTGTATTCCTCGATAGTCTCGAGGTCGGTCGTCAGCCACGACATAATCGAGCCGACCTTCGTCGAGTGATAATACTTCTGCGAAAGCCGTTCGCTCTTTTCAAACATATCCCGGCGAAGACCCGCCTCGATGCGCTGTGACGCGCCGAAAAGGGTAAAACGCCATAGCATTCTGCCTAAAAACATAATAAGCGCGATCCCGATAAGCTTAAGACAGACCGCGCCGATAAAAGCCGTGTCTACAGGGCCGCCGCTCGAAAGATGATCGACGATTTCACCCAAAAAGACCGGCTCGTAAAGCTGTATATAGTCGATGACGATAAGCGTCGCTATCGCCGCGAGATACATAAACCAGTATTTCTTATAGTATTTTTTAAGGTATTTTCCGAAAAGCATAAAAACTCCGAAAATTAAATGAGATCGAATAAAACTCCGCCGAAATAGGTGACGGTATTCTGCCCGTTGATATATTTCATACCCGCCGCCTCGGCGGTTTTGGAGACGTTGACTCCGTAAGCCTCGAGGGAAGGGATCCTCTTGTCGGGGTGACGGCAGGGCTCGTCAGTTTTTCTGGCGCACTTTTCGCAGACGGTACAGCCGCCGGCGCCGAGCGCGAGACAACGCTTCAAAGGAAGCGTCTTCGCATACGCGGAAACGGCAAGGACAAGCTCGGAGTGCCGCTTCGCGGCCGCCATCATACCCTCGAAATCAAAGCTGTCCTCAAGCTTGCCGACTATCTGATAGAGAAGGGTATACTTATACGAGCGAAGCTCCTTCATAAGCGCGCCTATTTCGCCCGCGTCGGGCGGACAGGCCCAGTTCTTACCGTAATTTCCGCAGACGTTTTGCTCGCAAAGCTTTCTGAACGACTCGTCCGCCGAGACGTCGGAAACATCCATAACGGCCGCCTTATAGGCGCCCAGAGCCAAAACCTTGTCTGTTATCTCGCGAAAAAAGACGTCAGAGTCCATATTCTCCTCCGAATAAGCAAAAAAACAATGTAAAACCTTTTCACTTTACATCAAAATCAGGCGTCGCAAAAGGCAGCGGCGGCGTCGGCCGCGCTCGCCGCGTCGGGCGTATAGACGTCCGCGCCGATCTTTTTGCAGAACTCCTCGTCGACGGGCGCTCCGCCGACCATGATCTTTACTTTGTCGCGTATCCCCGCCTCTTTGGCCTTCTCCACGACCTCGGCCATAACGCCCATAGTGGTCGTCAGAAGGGCGGAGCAGCAGATTATCGTGCAATTCCGGTCTATAGCCGTCTGCACGAAGGTTTCGGGCGCGACGTCGGTGCCGAGATCGATCACCTCTATGCCTTTGCCCTCGAGCATCATCTTGACGAGGTTTTTGCCTATGTCGTGAAGGTCTCCCTTGACGGTGCCTATGCAGGCTCTGCCCGTCGCCTTTACGCCGCTCGCGGCAAGATAAGGCTTCAAAACCTGCGCACCCATATTCATAGCGCGGGCCGCGACCAGCACCTCGGGCACGTAGACCTCGTTATTCTTGAACTTGTCGCCTATGACGTTCATCCCGGGGACAAGGCCTTCCTTAAGGACTCTTTCTGCGGGTATGCCGTCGTCCAAGGCCTTCTGCACAAGCTCGGCCACGACCTTGGCGCGGCCCTTCTGAAGGGTTTCGGATATTTCGTTAAGTATCTCTTCCATTGCGTTTTACTCCTTTACGGCCTTGACGGCGTATTCTTTGAGCATCTCAACGTATTTTTTATATCTTTCAAGCGGGCAGTCTGGCGGCGTCTGGTGGTCTACGCCCGGCACGAATCCGCCGGTTTTCAAAACGGGTAAGAGCCTCTGAAATTCTTTCTTCATCGCTTCGTCGCTTTCCCTCATCGTCATCTTGTCGAAAGCGCCGAACAGAAGAAAATCGGGGTACGCCTCGCGAATGGCGGTCACGTCTACGCCCGCCTTCCTTTCGAGCGGCATAACGCCCTCGATGCCCGCGCGCTGCAGCCACGGTATCATTTTGCTTACCTCGCCGTCGCTGTCAAGAAGCACCTTCGTCCCGTGCTCTTTGATAAACGGCACGACCTTTTGATAGTAGGGAAGCAGGAACTCGTCGAAACAGTCCTCCGAGATCATCGGGCCGTTGTTGTAGCTCATATCCTCGCTTACGGCCATAAACTCGGGCGTCACTATCTCGTACATCCGCTCAAGCTGCTTTATCTGATACTCCGCAAGGTCGTTCGTTATCCTCTTGTAAAGGTCTGGATAATCGTAAAAAGAGTATAAATGCGGCTCGATGCCGAAAAGCGACCTCGGGAACCAGAAGGCGCCGTCCATGGCGTACCAGACGGCGACCTCGCCCGATTCGTGATACGGCTTTAACTGACGGTAAAACTCTATGTATCCGTCGGCCGTCGAATCCTTGTAAAGATAGGGAAGCAGCTTTTCGTAGCCCTCTTCGCCCTCCTCCATAATGGGACCGCCGTTGAACTTGGGCGTCGGCGCGTCGGGCGAAATGGCGGTAAGACGGCCGTAAATATTCGGGTCCAAATCGAAATAACGGGCCATTTCATACCATGAAAGCCCCTCGGGCAGACCCTGCTTGTTCCAGGCCTCGACCGTTACGTTCCACCACGGCGCCCATTCGGCGACGGGAAGCCTGTCGTCGGGCATTTCGAAATTAAAGACTGCTCGGAATCTCTCTCTGTTGGTCACAAGCGTTCACCTCGAAATATTGCTATTTATTATGTTATCATTTATATACCTTAATGTCAATAAAAAACTCTCAACTGAAATAAAACTCATAATGAACATATTCTTTATAACCGGTATTTTATCGTTCGGCGTCTTGAAAAAGCTGTAAGATTATGTTATAATATAAAAATGCGTAGCTTAATGATTTTTTATAATATGAACAAGGAGAGAAAATTTGAAAAAAGCATTTATTATTACATTAACGATACTTGGTATAATAATTCTTATTTACATCGTATTTTGTTTGGTTGTAAGTTTCAAAATAAACGACGTTGTCAATAAAGCGTTTCAGGAAGTGCCGTATTCGGAAGTAGATTCACAACTTGTATCAGAAGAGTATTATTATCGCATCTATTCCCGTTACAGTACGCCCGACGATGGCGATTGCACGATAAAGTATAGCGTTTCTTTTCCTTTTACAATCTTTCTCGGGCCAAAAACCGTAGTCTATTATTGGTATACTTGTGAAGAGTTTTATACTAATGGTCGGTATTCCGGAAGTTGGGACATCCCCGTGAAACTTGAATTAACGTTCGTTGACGGCCATTTGACGGTAACCGATTATTACGAAGCGCCTTGACGCGGCTGCGAATACCTTCTCAAACAGACTTATAAACCGCAAATAAAAACCATGGAGAGAACAATGAAAATCAAAAGACTAAAATGCCTGCTTCTCGCGCTCCTTATGACCGCGACTGCTTTCGCCGCCGTTTCCTGCGACTTCGACGAGCCCGTCCCGCTCGACATCATCGCCGACGGCGTTTCGGAATACGTGATAGTTCGCGGAGCCGACGCCGCCATTTCGGAGGCGATGGCGGCTGCAGAACTGAAAAACTATCTTCAAAAGATAAGCGGCGTTAAGATTCCCGTGATCACCGACGACCAAAAGGCGACGGCAAAAGAGATAGTCGTCGGCAAGACCAACCGCGAGAGAAGGGGAGAGTTTGACCGCAAAGAGCTCGGCGACGACGGCTTCGTAATCAAGACCTCCCGCGGCAAACTGTGGCTTGTCGGCGGCGAGCAGAGAGGAACGCTTTACGCCGTCTACACCTTCCTCGAAGAATACCTCGGATGCCGTTTCTACACCCCGACCGTCGAAAAAATCCCGCAAACCGATAACATAACGATCCCCGCGATAAAAGAAAACAAACAGATACCCGTCTTCAAATATAGAGACCTAACCTACGCCGTTGCCCGGCAGGGCACCTTCGCGGCAAAACTTAAAATAAACGGCACCTACGTCAACCTTAGCGATTCCTACGGCTCGCACTATATCTTCTCCCCCGGCTTCGTCCACACTATCAACGCTGTAACCGGCAAACGCGGCAAACAGCCTTGCCTTACCGACCCGACCACGCTCGAAAACGCTATAGCGAAGGTCGAACGCCTTTTGGCGACCAACCCCGAAATAGACGTTATAGAAATCTCTCAAAACGATAACAGTGATTACTGCACCTGCGAAAACTGTAACCGCGTTTTCGAGGAAGAGGGCTCGCAGTCGGGCGCCATAATCCGCTTCGTAAACGCCGTCGCGAACGAATTTGCCGAAAAGTATCCGAACGTCATATTCCAGACGCTCGCCTATTCCTACTCGCAGTCGCCCCCGAAGGTGACCAAGCCCGCCAAAAATGTCGCCGTGCGCCTTTGCCCGATCTACTGCTGCTATAGCCACCCCATCGATCTTGAAACCTACGACCCCGAGCGCTACGAGAGCGTGCAGACGCTTCTCGAGGGCGATATAGACATCACCGCCGACCACCGCACCGACGGCCTTATGGACGCCCACAATATCTTCTTTATGGAAGATTTCAAGGGCTGGTCGGAGATATGCGATAACATCACAATCTGGCAATACTCCACCAACTGCCACCGCTCGCAGCTCTTTTTCCCCAATTTCAGAACGATGCTCAAAAACGCGAGGTTCTATGCCGATAACCACGTCGTCGGCGTCTTCGATATGGGCAACGGCTACGAATCGGGCGATTTCGTCGAGCTCCGCGCCTATATCATGTCGAAATGCCTCTGGAACCCCTATATGACCGAGGAAGAGTATTGGAGCCTTATAGATGACTTCCTCGAGGGCGTCTACGGCCCGGGTTGGCAGGAAATAAGAAATTATATCGATCACACCCAGGACCTCGTCGAAGACGTCTGCTGCAAATGCCTCTCCTTCAAGACAGAGGATAATCTCCGTTGGGACGACTTCAACTGCGGCTATCTTTTCCCCGCGCCCGAGATCGAGGACGTCAACCCCGAGGGAAGCTACCCCGAAGAGCTTAACGCCGAAATGATAAGAAACTTCGAAGACTACGACTGGTCGAAATACTGGAACTGGTACGGCATCCTCACCGACGAGGCAAGCGACTACCTCTCCTACGGCACCGCCTGCTTCAAGAAGGCGGCCGAAATGGCCGAGACCACCGCGCAGAAAGACATGATTGAAAAGACCTCTCTTCAGGTCGGCTTCTACCGTTCGTGGTATAATTCACAGAAACGCAAAAAAGCGGGCGAGGGACGTTATCTCGCCGCGATAAATATGCTCGAAGCCTACTTCAAGGACCACCCCGGCGAATTCACCGAGGAGGAGCAGGCGTATTATACCGACAAAATAGACGACCTTGCCGCCTCGCAGGCCTATAGACCGATAAAAGAGTATAACAGAGAGCTTTACGAACTTTTCAAAAAGTATAATATCAATGAGATCCGCGAGGGCAAAAGACTCTATTTCGGCCCCAACCCCGAAGAGTATCTCGACTTCAGA
>JAEEIO010000004.1 GCA_016281405.1 Clostridiales bacterium
TGTGCAAAAAACTGAATACTGATTCTAAGCAATTCTCACACCTCCAAAATGTGGATAACTACGTTTTTCGGATATTCCTCTTCGATAAGCCTCATTTCCGACAAAAAGGTGCCGAAAACCGATTCGCTCACGGCGTCGGGACGCTTTACCGAAAGATTTATCTCCGCTTTTTTCTCGTCCGCTTTGACCTCGACCTTGTGTCCGAAGGCCTCGAGCAGATTGCAGGCGAACCTTGCGGCCTCCGAGACCGCCGCGCAGACGACGTCTTCGCCCGCCTCGGCCCGTCCCGAGTGTCCCTGCGACGAGAAACCGAAAAATCTGCCGTTTTGTTTAAGAAGCGAAACCGTGGTCATATCAGAAATTGATCGACTCGATCTGCACCTTGGTGTAGGGCTGTCTGTGACCGGTCTTGTTTCTGTAGGTCTTCTTGGACTTATACTTGAAGACTATGATCTTCTTGTTTTTGCCGTTTTTAAGGACCTTGGCCGATACGGTGGCGCCTTCCACGGTGGGAGCGCCGAAAGTAAAGCTGTCGTCTTTGCCGACCGCAAGCACGGTGTCGAAGGTGACGCTGTCGCCTTCGTTGGCGTCGATCTTCTCGATGAAGACTATTTCGCCTTCCTGCACTTTGTATTGCTTTCCGCCCGTTTCAATGACTGCGTATGTCAAAACAAAGCACCTCTCTTTCACATAGACTCGCTACGGCGGGTAGCCGCCCGTTTTTGGGCGCGCCTTTAAGACCCGAAATATGCGGCTTTAGTAATATACCACAAATAAAACCGCCTGTCAAGAACTTTTTTTCTTTTTTTATATATAGACGTTTTATGCCTTAAATTACTACGCGTTTTCACCGTAAACGATTACGTATTTATAGTATACCTGTCTGTAAAGCTTCGGGTAAAGACCTACGAAACCCGTTGCCTCTTTCCCTCTGACAACGTCGCTAAATATTGATTTGTCTACCCGAAACCCCGCGAAAAGATACCAGTTTTCTCCGTAGACAGCTTTTTCACTTTCGGGCGCATCCGGACGGACTTTTCTCAAATAAAGAATATAATACTCCGCGCCGTCGTCTAAGAATATCGACACGGGAATACCGCCGAGGCAAAACTCAAGATTGCCGTTTTCGTCTTGCTTGTAAAAGAAAGGCTCGTCAAGTGAAAAGCTTTTCAATTCGCGGTATTCTTCCGAACTGCTCCATAAAACCGCTTTGACGTTAAGTTCGGTTAAAGTCTTTCCGTATTTCTCGCCCTTCGTGTAATACGAAGTGCTTTTGCCCTTTTCGGCCTTGACTATTACAGCGTCATGAAAATCCGCCGTCCTCTTGAAATCCGTTTCAAGATCGTCTAAATCGAAGTATTGCGGATAATTTATGCCTCCCATTTCGTTGTAAGCCTGATTCGCGTTTTTCGCGGGACGGGCGTTTTCTACAATAAGCGTATTGCCCTCGTATCGCGCCGTCATGTCCTTGTTCTCCGCGCACCCCGCGAGCGCCGCCGCGAGCACTACCGCAAAAATAAATAAAGCAGTTATTTTTTTCATTTCTTATTTCTCCTTATCCCGCGTGCCTGACTATCGCCTGCGCCGTGGCCGAACTGACGTCAAACGCAAACTGCTCGGGGTTGATTATAAGGCAGCAGTCTCCCCTCTTGACCACGCAAAAAAGGTATGACCCTCCGACCTTCAAATCGGGGAAATTTCCCGCGACGACCTGAATTTTGCTTCCGTCCGAAAGACCCGCCTCGCGTAAAAGGGCTTTCTGCTCGTCCTCTTTGTATCCGACCGTTCCGCCCTCTCTGACCACGATTTCCGTTTCGCCGTTTTCGCCTTTATAGCTCTTTTTCACTTTGACGGTATAGACCGTGTTAAGCAATCTCGTAATGTTGGCGGGGTCGTAGCTTCTGTCGGGCGTTCCCGTCCTGATGTCGTATATTTCAAACGAGATGCCCGTCACCTCGCCGACGAAGACGTTTTTCGCCGCGTCCGCGATTTCCGCGGCGTTGTTGTAATACGGCCAGTCGCCCATCGCCGACACCCACACGTCCGAGCCGCTCGGTACCGACGGCAATCCGTTTGTGTCCGAGCCGCTCGGTACCGACGGTAATCCGTTTGTGCCCGTCCCGCCGTTTAACGCGTAATATCCCACTGATACGACGACCGCGAGCATACATACCGCGAGTGCCGACGCGGCGAGCCGCTTTTCCCAAACGCCATTTTTATGCGCGCTTTTTTTGCCGCCGACCACTTTGTTTTCGATGGCCGAGACGGTCTTTTTGGGGACTCTCTCAGCCTTTATGCCGTCGAACAGGCCGTCCGCCGAGGCGGGCTCCGCCTTGTCCGAAAGGTCCCAGAACGTTTTTTTCATATTTCTTCTCCTCCGAGTATCGCTCTCAACTTGATAAGAGCCCTGTGGGCGCGGACGTCGACGTTTGAAACGGTCATGCCGAGCGCCGCCGCGACCGTCTTCGAGCTTTGCCCGAGATAGTATTTCCGAAAGACTATCTCCGAATCGGGCGGCCCCAGCCGTTTTATCTCGTCGAAGACCCGTCGTAAAAGCTCCTTTTCGATAGCCTCCGCGAGCGCGTCGCTCCCGTCGGGTATCTCCAAAAGCAGGTCGCTTTCCTCCGTCTGCGGCGGCCTGTCTCTAAGCATATTCTTGGCGGCGTTTCGCGCCAGCGCTCCGAGATAGGTCTTCAAAGACGCTTCCTGCCGAAACGACGGAAGCCCCTTATAAAACCGCGCAAAAACGTCGGCGACGCAATCCTCGATCTCCGCCCCGTCGCACGCCTCTCCCGCCACCCCTCTGACCACGGCGAAAACAAGACCCGAATATTTCGAGATGAGTTTTCTCATCCCCTCGTTCGGATCGTCGTCAAGCAGTCTGATAAGCTTCGCGTCGGTCATAAGGCGGCCTTTCTTTTGAATCGATTCACTGTTATAGACACGGATTTCAAAGAAATCTTACATATTTTCAGAAACATTTTACCATATCCGCCGAAAAAATAAAACCCCTCAAAAAAGACGCGTCCCCTTCGAGACGCGTCTTGCCGCTTTCATTTTCTTCTCCTTTACTTATCATATCTGTAATCATATTGATCTTTGAGAATATCGAGCCTTCTGCCGTTTATCTCAACGTGCGTGTCGTCAATCCACACGACGGTTGCCTCTTCCTCATGATATTGCCAGTAAATATTCCGAGACGCACCGTCGCCGAATCTCACGACCGTGCATTTTATCGCATAATCGACCGTCGCGCCGCCGTCGCAAAGATAGACGTCTATCCTGTAATGGTTTTCAGGCGAGACGGTGGAGTATTGAAGCACCCCCGCGGGCAAATGGTTTATATCAAAACACGACGACAGCGTCGCCACCGCCGCCGCCACGCACAAAACCGCCGCTATAATTCTGATTATAATTTTTCTTTTCATTTTATTTCCTCGCTTTCATCCACCATTTTACCACAGTTATAGTTGTTTATCAATAATGATTTTGATAATTGTAAAATAGCCAAAGCGCCGTCGTTTTCACGACGGCGCCTTTTATACGCCCCTACGCCGCGCCGATAACGATAACTGCGGCGCTTCTGTCGTCGTCCCCGCCCGCCTCGACGAGCCGACGGCACATCTCCGCGGGCGGAAGCCTCTTCATCCTTAAAATCTCGTCCTTCACACTCTCCGTCCCCTCGTAAACGCCGTCCGACATCATGACGACGACGTCGCCCTTTTTCAAAGTAAACCGCGTCCTGTCGTATTCTCCGCCCGATGAAAGTCCCGCGGGCAGAGTCGACGAGGTGATCTCGAAGACTGCGTCCCCGCGTCTGACAAACGACGGCGCCGCCCCCGCCTTAATAAACTCCGCCGCTCCGTTATGGAGGTTTAGCGCCAGCATGTCGACCGTCGCGAAGGAGGCGTCTGGCCCCGACGAGCGCATGGCCGAATTGACGGCCCTCATCGCCGTCTTGCCGTCGAAATTCTTAGTAAGGAGACACTTCAAAAGGTTGACCGTCATCGACGAGTCGGCCTTTGCCGCCGCGCCCGACCCCATGCCGTCCGAAATGGCGGCGTAGTATCGCCCCTCGGGCGTCGAAAAGTGGACTATCGAGTCGCCGCAAAGGGCGTTCCCGTCCTTGCCCTTCACCGCCCCCGCGAAAAAGGCGGAAAGCCGTGGCGCTCTGACGGCGGTTATCCTGTAGCCGTCCCCCTCGACCCGCGAGACGACCCGCATTTTCGCGCCGCACGCCTCCGAAAGCTCGTTTTCGAGACGTTTCCCATCGGGAAGCGAGGCCGAATAGCCCGAAAGCACCGTCTTTTTAATGCCGTTTTCGCTGACCGTCGCCACGCTCGGACATTTTTCCCCCTTCGACCGCAAATACCCCTCGAGCGCCTCGTCGCCCTTTACGGACGCTATCATCTTTTCGGTCTCCTTAACGGCCTCGGCAGCAAATTTTCTCCCTTCCTCCGACCTTTTTTCCCTCTTTTCCGCCATCTCCGTCAAGGCCCCGAAAAGCCTTTCGGCCCGTTCGCACCTCATCCGAAGCCTTTCGGACTTTTCGCTCTTCTCGCCGTAAAACGCCTCTCTCACCGCCGCGCCGACCTCGTCCGCGGTCTCGTCGTAAAGCCTTCCGTAGCAGGCGTATTTTTTCCCGCACCCGTCGCAGGCAAGCTTTTCGACGGCCGCCGTCGCCGCCGCTATATCCTTGGCCCTGTCGCCCGACTCCATGATGTCCGCCGCCTCCGTAATTCCTTTCGATAACCCTTTGAGCCTTTCCCGCGCCGTGAAGACTGCCGCCGCCTCCGCGCCCGATCGCTTTATTCCCTCGGCGTAAATCGCCGTCCCGACGGCCCTTAACGCCTTTTCGGGAAGAATAATAAACGCCGTGCCCGCCGCTGACGCACCCGTCAAAGCGGCCACGGGATCGCCCCCGAAAAGCGAAAAGAGTCCCGCCGCCGCCACCGACGCCAAGGCGGGCAAAAGCTTACCCGACGCCGAAAGAAGTCCCGCCGCGAGTCCCGCCGTCGACAGGGCGGCAAGCGGCGTCAAACTCCCCGACACCGCCGCTCCCACGGCTCCGAGAGCCGTGCCGTAGAACGTCGCGGCGGTCACGCCGCCCGACCTCGCAGCCGTCAGAACTATAAAAACCGACGCGGCATAGCCTGACGAAAACCACCCGAATTCAAACCCGAAAAGCGACGCCGCGAGAGCCGAAACGGTCACCGCGACGGCCGCCGCCCTCGTTTCTTTCTTTGCGTTTTCGTCAAAGGCGAAGGCGCCTACGGCCGTCATAGCCGCCGCCAAGGCCGCCGACGCCGCCGTCAGCAAAAGTCCCGTAACGGTAATACCCTCTCCCGCTTCCGCCGCCGTTTTCGCGGCGAAAAGAAAGCAAAAGACCGCCGCGGAGGTATAAAGCTTGCCCGCCTCCCTGCCCTTTTTCTTCACGACCGCCCGCAAAAGGAGCAAAACCGCCGCCGCGACCGCCGTCTCGGGCGCCCCGGCGAGAATATACCCCGCCGCCGCGCCTACGAAAAACGCCGACGCCTTCGCGCCGAAAGGTATGCCCGCCGCCACGGCGATCCCCGTCGGCACCGCCCCCGAGAAAAGCGAAACGGCAAACCCGACCGCGGCATAAACCGCGGGCGCCGCCGCCTTTTTGACTATCGCAAGTCCTCTCTCCGCGAGGCTCGGAGCTTTAACGCTCTTTTCGTTTATCTTTTCCATAATTGGCGCGTCCTTTCGTCTTAGTGAAAGGATTATACCCCGAAAAAGAAAAAAATAATGTCAAAAGGATAGGGACGCGCCCGTAAACCTTTTGACATTTTTCTCAA
>JAEEIO010000005.1 GCA_016281405.1 Clostridiales bacterium
ATACTTTCGCGTAATGCGGTATACTCCTCGTTATCGGAAAGCGCCTCGGCGACGTCTGCTTTATCATACTTTCCGTCTGCCGTCTTTGCTTTAACGACACGGGCGTAAATCGTTCGCGCCTTAACGGTCATTGTGACAGCCCTGTTCATAAGCTCGGCCGACTCAATAATTGCCGTGCGGCAATCGGCCGCCGCGACTGAATTAGTGATAAAGATAAACGAAAGCAGCGCGGCGACGATAAGCGCAAACGCGGCGATCTTGACTCTTCTTACCGCCTTCGGTGAAAGAATTTCGTTTTCTTTAAGATATTCGTCCGAGGATATTTCATTTTTTCTGTCGTAGCACTCTCTCACGACGTGCTCGTCTCTGCCGGTATCGAACATCCCGCCGCCTCCTTTCATTATGATCATTATATCAGAACTATTCTTCATTGTCAAATAATAAAATACCCCGCACACCGTGCGGGGTATTTTTGTTTATTCGTAATCTCTTACGCCTTGGCTTTTATGGCGGCTTGCGCGGCGGCCAAACGAGCTATAGGCACTCTGAAGGGCGAGCAGGAGACGTAGTTGAGACCGACGTTGTGGCAGAACTCAACGGACGACGGATCGCCGCCGTGTTCTCCGCATATACCGAGCTTTATGTTGGGTCTGGTCTTTCTGCCGAGCTCGGCGGCCATCTTCACGAGCTTACCGACGCCGACCTGGTCGAGCTTGGCAAACGGATCGCTTTCGAATATCTTCTTGTCGTAATAGTCGCCAAGGAACTTGCCGGCGTCGTCACGCGAGAAGCCGAAGGTCATCTGGGTGAGGTCGTTGGTGCCGAAGGAGAAGAACTCTGCCTCTTTGGCTATCTCGTCGGCGGTGAGGGCGGCTCTCGGGATCTCTATCATGGTGCCGACCATGTATTTCATGTTGACGCCCGCTTTGGCGATGATTTCATCGGCGGTCTTGACGACGACGTCCTTGACGTATTTAAGCTCTTTGACTTCGCCGACGAGCGGTATCATGATCTCGGGGACGATGTTGTAATCGGTCTCCTTGTTGACGTTGATGGCCGCTTCGATGACGGCTCTGGTCTGCATCTCGGCGATCTCGGGGTAGGTGACGGCGAGACGGCAGCCTCTGTGACCGAGCATCGGGTTGAACTCATGGAGCGAAGCGATGGTGTTCTTTAAGTAATCGTATGTGATGCCCATTTCCTTGGCGAGGGCGACGATGTCCTCTTCCTCGGTGGGAAGGAACTCGTGGAGCGGGGGATCGAGGAACCTGATGGTTACGGGAAGACCCTTCATCGCCTTGTAGATGCCCTCAAAGTCGCTTCTCTGCATGGGAAGCAGTTTGTCAAGAGCCTTGCGGCGGGCGGCCTCGTTGTCGGCGACTATCATCTCGCGCATGGCGGGAATACGGTCGGCGTTGAAGAACATGTGCTCGGTGCGGCAAAGGCCGATGCCTTCTGCGCCGAACTTATAAGCCTGAGCGGCGTCGCGAGGCGTGTCGGCGTTGGTCCTGACCTTGAGCTTTCTGATGCTGTCGGCCCAGGACATGAACTTGTCGAAGTTGCCGGTTATAGAAGCGTCGACGGTGGGGATGGCTTCGGCGTAGACGTTACCGGTCGAGCCGTCGATGGAGATGAAGTCGCCTTCCTTGATGGTAAGTCCGCCGACTTCGAAATACTTCTTCTCTTCGTGCATATTGATTTCACCGCAGCCGGCGACGCAGCAGGTGCCCATACCTCTGGCGACGACGGCGGCGTGAGAGGTCATACCGCCGCGGACGGTGAGAATGCCCTGCGAGGCGGCCATGCCTTCGATATCCTCGGGAGAGGTCTCGAGACGGACGAGAACGACCTTGTTGCCGGCCTTGGCGGCGGCGACGGCTTCGTCGGCGGTGAAGTAAACCTTACCGCAGGCGGCGCCGGGCGAAGCGGGAAGACCCTTGGCGACGACTTTGGCCTTTTTGAGGGCGGCGGCGTCGAACTGAGGATGAAGGAGAGCGTCGAGCTGCTTGGGCTCGACCTTCATGACGGCCTCTTCCTTGGTGAGCATGCCTTCGTCGACGAGGTCGCAGGCGATGTTAAGAGCGGCGGCGGCGGTGCGCTTGCCGTTTCTGGTCTGGAGCATATAGAGCTTGCCCTTTTCAATGGTGAACTCCATATCCTGCATATCTTTATAATGCTTTTCAAGTTTGAGAGCGATGGCGGCGAACTCGTTGTAGACCTCGGGCATAACGTCGCGAAGCTGATCGATGGTCTGAGGAGTTCTGATACCCGCGACGACGTCTTCGCCCTGGGCGTTCATAAGGAACTCGCCGTAGAGCTTGTTCTCGCCGGTGGCGGGGTTGCGGGTGAAGGCGACGCCGGTGCCGGAGTCGTTACCCATGTTGCCGAACACCATCATCTGAACGTTGACGGCGGTGCCCCAGCTGTAGGGGATGTCGTTCATACGTCTGTAAACGTTGGCTCTCGGGTTGTCCCAGGATCTGAAAACGGCCTTGACGGCTTCGATAAGCTGAATTCTCGGCTCGGTGGGGAAGTCGGTGCCTTTCTGAGCCTTGTAGTATTCCTTGAAGCGCTTGACAAGGGTCTTCATATCATCGGTATCGAGCTCGACGTCGAGCTTGACGCCCTTTTTGGCTTTGATCTCGTCGATTATGACCTCGAAGTTGGACTTCGGGACTTCCATAACGACGTCGGAGAACATCTGAATAAATCTTCTGTAGGAGTCGTAGGCGAAACGCGGATTGCCGGTGAGCTTCGCGACGCTCTCGACGACTTCGTCGTTGATGCCGAGATTGAGAATGGTGTCCATCATGCCGGGCATCGAGGCTCTCGCGCCGGAGCGGACGGAAACGAGAAGAGGATTGTTGAGGTCGCCGAATTTCTTGCCGCAGATTTTTTCCATTTTGGCAAGGTATTCGTAGATCTCAGCTTCGATCTCCTTGTTGATGGTTCTTCCGTCTTCATAATACTGGGTGCAGGCTTCGGTGGTGATGGTGAAGCCCTGCGGGACAGGCATGCCGAGATTGGTCATTTCGGCCAGGTTGGCGCCCTTGCCTCCGAGAAGCTCTCTCATTTTTCCGTTGCCTTCGGAGAAAAGGTAAACATACTTTTTGCCCATGAGTGTTTTATACCTCCGTAATAAAATAATAAACGTTTTTCAAAGGGGTGTTTACCAAGCAATAATTATAACATAAACAAATACCGTTTGACAAGTATCCTTTTTAGTTTTTTTAACATTTAATAATTTTATCAATATATTTATAAAACTGTGAAAAAACCGCTTGAAAAAATGGCAAAAAAGTAAGATAATATTATTGTAAGAAAAAATTAAGGAGCAAGCTAAAGTGTTCGATTTCAAAAATACCGACAAGGCTTCCGTAAAAGCAAAAATAGACGCTCTCCGTAAAGACGGCGTTTCCATCCCTCTCGAAGACGGAATAATAATCTCCGACGGTGTGAAAATAGGGAAGGGGACGGTAGTTTTACCGGGCACCGTTATAGTCGGAGAGACCGAGATAGGGGAGAACTGCACCGTTGGCCCGAACTCTTATATCGAAAACTGCAAGCTCGGAGACAATACGCTTTTTAAGGCGTCATACGCCGACAGTTCCGAAATAGGCTCTTCCGTAAGGATCGGGCCTTTTTGTAATATCAGGCCCGACTCCGTCATATCCGACGATGTCAAGATAGGCGACTTTGTCGAGGTCAAAAACTCGAAGATAGGCAGGAAGACAAGCGTAGCACACCTTACCTACGTCGGCGACAGCGACGTAGGCGAACGCTGCAATTTCGGCTGCGGCGTCGTCACCGTCAACTACGACGGCAAGAATAAGCACCGCACCGTCATAGGAGACAACGTCTTCATAGGGTGCAACGTCAACCTTGTGGCTCCCGTCAAGGTCAACGATAACGCCTACATAGCCGCGGGCTCGACCATTACCGACGAGATCCCCGAATACGCCCTCGCGATAGCCCGTTCGCGTCAGACAAACAAAGAGAACTGGAATAAAAAATAACAGAAAGAGGATGGGGAAATGATAACTCACGGCAAAGTCATCAAGATTTTCAGCGGCAACTCTTCCGTAAGGCTCGCAAAGGACATAGCTGACATCCTGAGCGTTCCCGTCGGCAGCTCCGCCGTCTCGACCTTTTCTGACGGAGAGATAAGCGTCTCGATTTTAGAGAGCGTCAGAGGCGCCGACGTCTTCGTAGTGCAGTCTACGAGCGCTCCCGTCAACAACAACCTTATGGAACTCCTTATTATGATAGACGCCTTCAAACGCGCCTCCGCGGGCCGTATAACAGCCGTTATTCCTTATTACGGCTACGCCAGGCAGGACAGGAAGGCCAAGGCTCACGACCCCATCTCCGCAAAGCTCGTCGCCGACATCCTCACCACCGCGGGCGCCGACAGAGTTCTCACGATGGACCTCCACGCGCCGCAGATTCAGGGCTTTTTCAACATCCCCGTCGACAACCTTTTGGGTTCTCCCGAGCTTGCCAAATACTACCTTAAAATTTTCGGAGCGAACAACCCCGACGTCGTCTGCGTTTCTCCGGACCTCGGCTCCGTCACGAGAACGAGAAAGTTCGCCGAAAAGATATCGGCTCCTCTTGCGATAATAGACAAACGCCGCCAGAAGGCAAACGTAAGCGAGGTTTGTCATATCATAGGCGACGTAAAGGATAAGACCGTCATACTCGTCGACGACCTCATAGACACCGCCGGAACGCTCTGCAACGCCGCCAAGGCGCTTATGGAGATAGGCGGAGCGAAAGAGGTCTACGCCTGCGCCACCCACGGCGTCCTCTCGGGTCCCGCCATGGAGCGGATAGACAACAGCGTCATGAAGGAACTCGTCATCCTCGACACGATAGAACAGCCCGAGGGACTCTCGAAGAAGATAAAGGTTCTCCCCGTCGCTCATATCTTCGCAGAGGCCATACAGCGCATATACGAAGACCTTTCAATATCGACGATCTTTAACTAAGGTGAAATATGTTTTTAAGAAGCGGTAAATACGATTATCTCGTCGCGGGGCTCGGAAACCCAGGTCCCCGCTACGAAAATACGAGGCATAACGTCGGCTTCAGAGCCGCCGACAGGTTTTTAACGCTGTGTGAGGTGAAGACTTCGAAAAAACGCTTTAACGCCGTCACCTACGACGCCTCGCTTCAGGGTAAAAGTCTCCTTGTGATAAAGCCGGAAACGTTTATGAACTCAAGCGGAGAGGCCGTCCGCGCCGCCGCGAGATTTTATAAAATACCGCCCGAAAAAATAATAGTTTTATGCGACGATATCTCGTTTACGCCGGGCGTTATAAGGGTTAGAAAAAACGGCAGTGACGGCGGCCATAACGGCTTAAAAAGCATAATAGAGCAGCTCGGCTCGTCTGATTTCATGCGGGTAAGAATCGGCGTCGGCGCAAAGCCCCAAACTTTTGACGACCTCGCCGACTGGGTGCTTTCGCAGTTTTCGGACGACGAGAACAAGGCCCTCGAGCCTGCTCTCGAAAATGCCGCAAACGCCGTAAAATCAATAGTTTCAGGCAAAATCGAAGACGCGATGAACAGATATAACAGGAAAGCGAGCAGTTAACGCCGACTTGTCAAATTATGATTTTCTGAAGAAGGAGCTTTTGAAGGATAAGGAAATCTCGAAGCTCCTTCGGACATACCGAAACGGCAGGCTCCCCTCTATGGCGTGGGGAGCCGTTGACGCGTTGAAGGCGCCGCTTATATCGATTTTGGCGGGCGACGGGCCCGCAGTGATCGTCGTTCCCGAGGGGAGCGCGGAAACGGTAAAAAGGCTTATTTATCCGTTTTTTACCGATAAAATAAGGATTTTCCCTTCAAAAGATTACGTTTTTGCAGATATTGAAACGCTTACTAAAGACGAGATCTTCGACCGTCTTTGCGCTATTGAGGCCATACGGTCGGAAAACGGTATTGTCATTACGACGTCAGAGGCGGCCATGCAGTTCACGGCGTCTGAAAGCTACTTTGACGAATGCTCGAAAACGCTTGAAACCGGCGCCGTTATTGACTTTGAGAGTCTTTCGGCTTTGCTTTCAAGGGGCGGATATAAAAGAGTTCAAAGGGTCGACGGCAAGGGGCAATACGCCAAAAGAGGAGATCTTTTCGACATCTGGTCGCCGTTATACTCCGAGCCCGCCCGAATTGAATTTTTTGACGACGAAATCGAGAAAATATCGGCTTTTGATCCCTTTTCTCAGTTAAAAAAGGCGGTTTTGGACGAATATAAGATCATTCCCGCGTCCGAATTCGAGTTTGACGAAAATACGGCAAAAAAGCTTTTAAAAGCCCTGAAAAGCCAAAATAACAAAGACGTTGGCAACAACTATGCAGCGGAGGCCATCGAAAAGGCGGAAAACGGCATTTTGCCCGACGCGCCCGACTGTCTGACTCCGATTTTATTTGAAGATAAAAGCACGCTGTTCGATTATATCGGCGACGGCTGCGGTCTGTTCGTTTTCGAGCACAGAGCGGTATTCGAAAACGCAAGAGTCTTTGCAAAAATGACCGCCGAAACTCTTCTTATGTTATCTGAAAAGGGAAGAACCGTAAAAGGGGACTATTATCTTGCCGCCGACGGCTTTATATCAATGCTTTCAAAATGTAAAGCTTTAATACTTGATATGCTTTCGGACGGCATTTCCGAGTTCGATATCAAAGAGCTTATCTCGCTTTCTGCGACCGAGTCGTCCACTTGGCACGGAAACCTTGACATTCTCGCCGAGGACGTTGAGTTTTACGCCGAAAAAGGCTATAAAACCGTCGTTTGCTCGGCTAATCCTCTCAATACCGAAAAGATCTGCGAAAGGCTCAAAAAGGCTTTAGAAGACCGCAATGTCAGGGCGTTTGAGAGTTTTCCCGACGAGCTTTCCGAAGGCGTCAGCGTAGCTGTCGACCCGCTTGTCTCGGGGTTTATTATGAACTCCGTTTCGCTTGCCGTCTTTTCGGACAGAAAAGAGGTTAAAAACGGCGTAAAAAAGCCTATCAAAAGGCTTAAGAATTCGAGAGAAATCACCTCTCTCGAAATGCTTAAAAAGGGCGATCTCGTCGTCCATAACGATTACGGCATCGGCGTTTTTGACAGTATCGTCAGCCGTGACGAAAACGGCGTGACGAGGGATCTGCTCCGTATAAAATACGCGGGTAACGACATACTTTACGTCCCCTGCGACAGACTTGACCTCATAGCCAAATATACCGGAGCGGACGCCGCTTCGGGTAAAATCAAGCTGTCCAAAATCGGCGGCGCTGAATGGCAAAACACAAAGAATAAAGTCCGAGCCGCCGTCAGGCAGCTCGCTTTCGACCTGACCGCGCTTTACGCCGAGAGGATGAAGACGCCGGGCCACGCTTTTACGTCCGATACGATCTGGCAAAAAGAGTTTGAGGACGACTTCGAATACACCGAGACCGACGATCAGGCGAGGGTCTCTGAAGAGGTCAAAAGAGATATGGAGCGTCCTGTTGCCATGGACCGACTTATCTGCGGCGACGTCGGCGTCGGCAAGACGGAGGTCGCCATGCGCGCCGTTTTCAAGTGCGTTTCCGACGGCAAACAGGCCGCCGTGCTCGTTCCCACGACCGTCCTCGCGTGGCAGCATTACAGGACGTTTCTCTCGAGGTTTTCCGATTATCCCGTTAAGATCGAAATGCTTTCGCGCTTCGTTCCCGAGGCCGAGCGTAAAAAGGTCGTAAAGAGGCTTAAAAGCGGCGAAACCGATATTGTCATAGGAACGCACAGTCTGCTTCAGAAGAACGTCGTTTTCAAAGATCTTGGTCTTCTCGTGGTTGACGAGGAGCAGCGCTTCGGCGTCGGACACAAGGAGACGCTGAAAGAAAAATATAAGGACGTCGACTGCATTACGCTTTCGGCCACGCCTATCCCGAGAACGCTCAACATGGCGCTTTCGGGGATACGCGATATGTCCGTCATAGAGGACTATCCCGAGGACAGACGTCCCATAACGACTTATCTTGCCG
>JAEEIO010000062.1 GCA_016281405.1 Clostridiales bacterium
AGGATCTTCCCTCCCGAGAAGAATACGCGAAAAGAGATATTCGAAGGAAGCGGCGAAGAGCTGACCGAAAAGCTTGTCGGCATACTCTCCTCGAAAAAGTTTATATAAGGAGGCGTCAAGATGGGTTATTTAAGAGTTAAAAAAGAGAACATAAACCCCGAAAGCCTTGTTAAGCTCCTCTCCTGCTGTCCCTTTAACGCCATAAGCTACGAGGACGGCGAGGTCAAAGTCTCCTCCGCCTGCCGCGTCTGCAAGCTGTGCGTCAAAAAGGGCGGCGGCATTATGGAATTCTGCGAGGACGACGAGAAGAAGGCCGTCGACAAGTCCGCGTGGCGCGGCATAACCGTCTACGCCGACATTCAGGACGGCGAGATACATAAGGTCACCTTCGAGCTTATAGGCAAGGCAAAAGAGCTCGCCGGGGTGACGGGGCATCCCGTTTACGTGCTTGTAATAGGTAATAAACTCGGCGACGCCGTCTCGGAGCTTTCCCGCTACGGCGCCGACAAGATCTTCGTCTACGACGACGAGCGTTTCAAGGATTTCCGCATCCTCTCCTACGCCGACGCCTTCACCGATTTCATAAATAAGATCAAGCCCTCTTCGATCCTCGTCGGCGCGACCAACGTCGGGCGCGCGCTGGCGCCCCGTGTGGCCGCCCGCTTCCGCACGGGACTTACGGCCGACTGCACCGTATTGGAGATGAAGGAAAACACCGACCTCGTTCAGATACGTCCCGCCTTCGGCGGAAACATAATGGCGCAGATCATAACCACCTTCACCCGTCCGCAGTTTTGCACCGTCCGCTATAAGATTTTCGACGCGCCCGCGCGCCTTTCCGAGCCTTACGGCGAAGTCGTGCCCATGACCGTCGACAAATTCGCGGGCGACACGACCGAGATAATTAAGACGATAACCAAGAAGAAGGAGCGCGACATATCCGACGCCGACGTTATTGTCGCCGTCGGCCGCGGCGTAAAGTCTAAGGCCGACCTCGATATGTGCTACGCTCTCGCCGACGTCCTCGGCGCCGAGATGGCCTGCACCCGTCCGCTTATCGAAAACGGATTTTTCGACGCGAGAAGGCAGATAGGCTTAAGCGGACGCACCGTCAAGCCGAAGCTCATAATCACGCTCGGCGTTTCGGGCTCGGTCCAGTTTGCCGCGGGCATGAAAAGCTCCGATCTTATAATCGCCGTCAACAACGATAAAAACGCGAGCATCTTCGATATCGCGCATATCGGCATAATAGGCGACCTTTACGAAATAGTTCCCGCGCTCACCGAAAAGATAAGGGAGGCAAGGAAATGAGTTACAGGACACCCGACGCGGCAGATATCGCCGCTTTACTGAAAATCGTCCCGAAAGACCGTCTTTTCACGGGCGACGAGATAGGCGAGGATTACAGCCACGACGAACTCGGCGGCGTCTCCCGCTATCCCGACGTGCTCGTCAAGGTCGTTTCGACCGGGGAAGTAAGCAAAATAATGCGCTACGCCAACGAGCACATGATCCCCGTCGTCGCAAGAGGCTCGGGCACGGGCCTTGTCGGCGGCGGCGTGCCGCTTTACGGCGGAATTATGATCGACCTTACCCTTATGAATCACGTTCTGGAGCTTGACGAGGAAAATCTCACCGTCACCGTCGAGCCGGGCGTGCTCCTCATGGATCTTTCGGCTTACTGCGAAGAACACGGATTTCTGTATCCGCCCGATCCCGGTGAAAAGTCGGCGACGATAGGCGGCAACATATCGACCAACGCCGGCGGCATGCGCGCCGTCAAATACGGCACGACCCGCGAATACGTAAGAGGGCTCACCGTCGTGCTTCCGACGGGCGAGGTTTTGGAGCTTGGCGGCAAGGTCGTCAAAAACAGCTCGGGCTACAGCATTAAAGACCTCGTCATAGGCTCCGAAGGCACGCTTGCCATCGTCACCGAGGCTATATTGAAGCTCGTTCCCCTGCCGCAGACCTCCATATCACTCCTTTGCCCCTTCGGCACCATGAAGGAGGCAATAGAGGCCGTCCCGAAGATAATCAGATCGAAAGTCATCCCCACGGCCATAGAGTATATGAGCCGCGAGACCATAATGTTCGCCGAGGACTTTCTCGGTAAGCGCTTCCCCGACACGGGCTACGAGGCCTATATCCTTCTCACCTTCGACGGCATTGACGACCAAAGCGTCGACACCGAATATAAGCGCGTCGCCGACCTTTGCCTTGACATAGGCGCGAAGGACGTCTTCATAGTCGACACCGAGGAGCGCAAAAAGTCGGTCTGGTCGGCAAGAGGCGCCTTTCTCGAGGCTATAAAGGCGTCGACCGACGAGATGGACGAGTGCGACGTCGTCGTGCCGAGAAACAAGATAGCCGACTACATCCTCTTCACACACGAGCTTTCGCGCGATATGAAAGTCCGCATCCCCTCCTTCGGCCACGCGGGCGACGGCAACCTGCATATTTACATCTGCCGCGACAGAATGCCCGCAGACAAATGGCAGTCGGTAATGAAAGAGGCCTTCGACCGCCTCTACGACAAGGCGACGGAGATGGGCGGTCTCGTCTCGGGCGAGCACGGCATAGGCTTTGCCAAAAAGTCCTATATGCAAAAGCAAT
>JAEEIO010000063.1 GCA_016281405.1 Clostridiales bacterium
CAAGGTAACGAGAGAAGTCGTCGTCACCATAGAGGATAAACTCTTCGACGTCACCGAGGACAAGAACGAGGAGCTCAAGGAGCGCGCCCCCGTCGTCGTCGTCATGGGACACGTCGACCACGGCAAGACCTCGATCCTCGACGCCATCAGAAAGACCAACGTCACCGCGGGCGAGGCGGGCGGCATAACCCAGCATATAGGCGCCTACCGCGTCTCCGTAAACGGCAAGGAGATCACCTTCCTCGATACCCCCGGCCACGCCGCCTTCACCGCCATGCGCGCAAGAGGCGCCCAGGTGACCGATATAGCGGTCATAGTCGTCGCCGCCGACGACGGCATCATGCCGCAGACCGTCGAGGCCATAAACCACGCCAAGGCGGCCGGCGTCTCGATAATAGTCGCCATAAACAAAATGGATAAACCCACGGCAAATCCCGACAGAATAAAGCAGGCACTCACCGAATACGACCTCATAGTCGAGGACTGGGGCGGCGACGTCATCGCCGTGCCTTGCTCGGCCGTCACGGGCGAGGGCATAGACAAACTGCTTGAAAGCATACTCTTAGTCGCCGAGATGAGCGACCTCAAGGCAAACCCCGACCGCAAGGCGCAGGGTACCGTCATAGAGGCCAAGCTCGATAAGGGACGCGGCGCCGTCACCACGGTCCTCGTTCAGAACGGCACCCTCAGAAACGGCGACATCATAATAGCCGGCACCGCCGTCGGCCGCGTCCGCGCCATGACCGACGATAAAGGCCGCAGAATTAACGAGGCCGGCCCCTCCGTCCCCGTCGAGATCATAGGCCTTGCCGAAGTGCCCATGGCGGGCGACGACTTCTACGTCGTCGAGGATGAGAGGATGGCAAGAGAGCTTGCCGACCAGCGTAAGCACAAGGCAAAGGAAAGCTTAACCAACGCCGCAAGCAAGATAGTCTCCCTCGACGACCTTTTCAATCAGATACAGGAAGGCGAGGTCAAGGAGCTTCCCATTATCGTCAAGGCCGACGTTCAGGGCTCTCTGGAGGCCGTCAGAACGTCGCTTGAAAAGCTCTCTAACGACGAAGTAAGGGTAAAGGTCATCCACGGCGGCGTCGGCGCCGTCAGCGAATCGGACGTCATGCTGGCCTCGGCCTCTAACGCCATAATAGTCGGCTTCAACGTCCGTCCCGAGGCGGCGGCCACCGCCTTCGCGCAGACCTCCAAGGTCGATATAAGGCTCTACCGCGTCATCTACGACTGCATCGAAGAGATACAGGCCGCCATGAAGGGCATGCTCGCCCCCAAATATAACGAGGAGATACTCGGCCACGCCGAGGTCAGACAGACCTTCAAGGTCTCGGGCGTCGGCACCATCGCCGGCACCATGGTCAAGGACGGCAAGATCACCCGCTCGAGCATGGTAAGGCTACTGCGCGACAATATCGTCGTTTTCGAAGGTAAACTCGCGTCCCTCAAACGCTTCAAGGACGACGCCAAAGAGGTCGCCGAAGGCTACGAGTGCGGCATAGGCCTCGAAAACTTCAACGACGTCAAGGAAGGCGACGTCATAGAAGCCTACGTAATGCAGGAAATAAAGGACTGATAAAGATGGCAAACTACAGGCGCGAGCGTATAGACGAGGACTCCGCGAAGGAACTCGCCCTCATCATAAGAACGCTCAAGGATCCGCGCATACCGAGCTTTGTCAGCGTCACCTCGGCGCACGTCACGCCCGATATGAAATACTGCAAGGCTTACGTCAGCGTAATGGGCGACGACAGCGTCAAAAAAGAGGCTATGGAAGGGCTTAAAAGCGCCTCGGGATATATCAAAAAAGAACTCTCGACAAGACTTCGTTTAAGGATAACGCCCGAGATAACCTTCGCCCTCGACACCTCGCTCGACTACGCGGTAAAGATAGAAGGAATACTTAAGGACATCGAAAAGAAGGAGGCGGCGACAAGTGGCCCCGAAGAAGAGAAAGAGTAAGCCCGCAAGCGTGGCGAAGGCCGCGAGGCTTTTGAAACGCGCGGACAATATACTGATAATAACCCACGTCCGACCCGACGGCGACACCTTAGGAAGCGCCTTCGCGCTCATGTACGCCCTCGAGGATATGGGCAAGCGCGTCTGCGTCGCCTGCGACAGCAAGATAACGAAAAAGTTTCTTTTCTTAACCGGAGAGGAAGACCTCGAGCCCCGCTTCAAGCCCGATTTCATAGTCGCGGTCGACATAGCGAGCCCCCAGCTTTTAGGTAAGAGCATGGAAGAGTTTGCAGACAGGATAGACCTCGTTATAGACCACCACCCGACCAACACCAGATTTGCGAGGTGGAACCTCGTGGCCGACACCAGCTCGGCCGCGGGTATAGTCGTTTTCAGACTCTTGCAGAAGATGAGAGCCCCCTTCAGTCAGCGCATCACCGACGCCATCTACGTCGCCGTCTCGACCGACACGGGCTGTTTCCGCTACTCCAACACCGACGCCGAGACCCTTCGCATAGCGGCGGCGCTCGTCGAAAACGGCGCCGACTCGGAGCATCTCAATCAGATACTTTTCGAGGTCGTCTCGCCCGGCCACGTGGCGCTTCAGGGCCTTGCCCTAAAGACGCTCCACTATTTCGCAAACGGCAAGATAGCGATAATAAGAGTCACGCTCGACCTCATAGCCAAGGCCAAGGCTACGGACGACGACATAGACAACATCTCCAACCTCGCGAGAAACATCGAGGGGGTCGAGGTGGGTCTCTCCTTTAGAGAGGTCGCGCCCGACGAGTTCAAGATCTCGGCCCGCTCCAACGGCGACGTCGACGTCGCCCATATCTGCTCTCTCTTCGGCGGCGGCGGCCATAAGCGCGCCGCGGGCTGTCAGTTAAAGGGCGAGATAAACGAGGTCGAGGGCAGGATTGTCACTGCAATTCTGAACGAATATTTTTCCGACGAGGACGACCACGTTGAAAACGCTTTCACAGGGGATTATACCGATATTTAAGCCCTCGGGCATAGCCTCCTTTTCCGTCACGTCGGCGGTAAAGAGAAAGTTAGGCGTAAAGACGGGGCACTACGGCACCCTCGACCCGCTCGCCGAGGGCGTTTTGCCCGTTATGTTCGGCGCGGCGACGAGGCTTTCGGAGTTTTTTCCGAAGGAAAAGGAATACCTCGCCGAGCTTACTTTCGGTATAAAGACCGACACGGGAGACGTAAAGGGCAAAATAATCGAAACAGCGCCCTTTTCCTCGGTTTCTTTGGAAAAAATCGAGGAAAAACTCCCGCTTTTTACGGGAAATATAACGCAAACGCCCCCTATTTACTCAGCTCTTTCGGTCGACGGCAAAAAGTTGTATAAATACGCCTTAAAAGGCGAAAAAGTCGATATAAAACCGAGGGTCGTCAACGTTACTGCAATTTCGGCCGAAGGCTTCGACGGCGAAAAACTAAAGCTTCGCGTAAAATGCGGAAGCGGCACTTACATAAGAACTCTTTGCGAGGATATAGCCTCGAGTCTCGGGACCGTCGGAACGATGTCGGCTCTTCGCCGAACCTTATCTGGCGGCTTTTACGAAAAGGACTCGGTGTCGCTCGAAAAGTTTTTAGAGTCGGACGACCCCTATTCTTACGCCGTGTCCGTCGAGGACTTTCTCTCGTCCTACGGCGCCGTCATTCTGGACGAAAGCGCCGTCCGTTATTTTCAAAACGGCGGCGTGATAAACAGGGAACGGGTCGAAGGCTACGCTGAGGGCGTTTTCAGAGTCTACGGAAACGGCGTTTTCTTAGGTCTCGGAAAGGGCTTCGAAAGCGAAGAAGGGCCTGCTTTGCATCCTTTATGGCATTACAACGGAGAATAAAAGGGAAGTGGAAAGATGAAAACGGTCATAGCGCTTGGGACGTTTGACGGCGTCCACGTCGGCCACAAGGCCATTTTCGACCGCGCCAACGAGATAGCGAAAGAAAAAGATCTTTCGCCGCTTTGCTTTACCTTTAACGATAACCCCGCCAATTTTCTGACTCCATACCATCCCGTGAGGCTAATCACTCCGAAGAGGGAGAAAAAAAGACGTATCGCGGCGGCTATAAGAAACGCCTATTATATTGATTTTTCCGACGTCGCCGAGATGAGCGCCCGCGAATTTTTCGTGTTTTTGATTAGTAAATTCAACGCCCGCGCTTTTGTGTGCGGCTTTAACTACACCTTCGGGAAGGACCGCGAGGGAGACGCCGAAACCCTTAAGAAGCTTTGCGGGGAGTTCGGCTTTTACTGCGAAATAGTCCCCGAGGTGCAGGACGGCGAGATCGTGGTTTCGTCTACCAACATAAGAAGACTTATCACCATGGGCCGTCTTCCGAAGGCAAACAGTCTGCTGACCGAGCCTTACTCGGTGACGGCGAAGGTAGTGAAGGGGAAAAAGGTCGGCCGCCGTCTCGGCTTCCCGACCCTTAATCAGAAGCTTTTAAGAAACGCGGTGAGGCTCCCCGACGGCGTATATATCACCAAGGCCGTCGTGGGCGGGAAAAGCTTTAAGGCAGTCACCAATATCGGCGTCTGTCCGACCTTCGGAGACCGCGCCGAGCGGATGGAGACACATATAATAGACCGCGGCTCCGGGGTCAAAAAGGGCTACTCGGGATATATGCGGGTCGTCTTTTACGAAAGGCTCCGCGACGAAACGGCGTTTTCAAGTCCCGACGAGCTGAAGGCGCAGATAAAAAGCGATATTTCGGCTTGCCGCGCTTATTTTTCACGGAAAAAGGCAAAATAACCCGAGGTGATTTTATGATAACGCGCGATATTTCAAATAGGATCAAGCTTTGCATAATTGAAGACAAGACTTTCAAATCGGACTTTTTCGCGGTAGACCTCATAGTGCCGCTTACCAAGGAGACCGTGACCGAAAACGTGCTTTTGGCCTCCGTCCTTTCGCGAGGGACGAAAAGCTGTGAAAGTCTCGCGGCCATGAACCGCGCCCTTTACGAGCTTTACGGCGCGACGCTTTCGTCGGGCGCTTTGAAAAAAGGCGATTCCCTGGTCCTGTCTTTTTCCATAAGCTATCTTAAAGACCGCTTTACCCTTACGGGTAAGGATAACGGCAGGAAGGCGGCGGCGCTTTTATTCGAGACCATAACCTCGCCCGCCTTCAAGAACGGCCTTTTCAGGAGGGATTACGTCGAAAGCGAGATCAAAAATCTTCGTGACGACATAGCCGCCGAGATAAACGACAAACGCCGTTACGTCTTAAAGCGCTGCACGGAGGAGACGCTTGCGGGCGAGCCCTTCGGCCTGTCCGCCGTCGGCTACGCCAAAGACCTCGATAAAATAACGCCTGAAAGCCTTGTAAAGAGATATAACGCCGTGCTGGCCGAGGCCAAGATATTCGCCTTCGCCTTCGGCGAGGCGGACGAGACGGCGATAACCGAAAGTCTTCTTAAAGCCTTCGATAAGGACGCGCCCTTCTACGAGCCCTTTACCGTTTCGGGCAAAAAGCCCGAAAAGCCCGTCTTTTTAAGGGAGAGCATGGCCGTCAAGCAGGCGAAACTCGCCATAGGCTTTCGCGCCGACCCGCTTGACGAATTCGGTCAGGCGGAGCTCAACCTCTTCAATTTCGTATATGGGGCAAGTCCCGTCAGCAAGCTCTTTATGAACGTCAGGGAAAAGCAGAGCCTTTGCTATTACTGCGCCTCCGTCCTTTACGGCAAGAAGGGGTTTATGATAGTCGACTGCGGCATCGACGCCGCCAATTACGAAAAGGCTTACGACGAAATACTCCGTCAGCTTTCGGACGTCCGCGACCGCCTTATCACCGAGGACGAGATGAAAGCGGCCAAAAAGGCGCTTAAAAACGCCTATAAATCGCTTTCCGACTCGGCGGCGGCAGTCCATAACTGGTATCTCGGATGCTTCGTGGCGGGAACGTCCAACACGCTCGAGGAGCTTTACGGCGCGGTTGACGCCGTGGAGGCCGACAGAGTGGCGGACATCGCCTCGCGCTTTGCGCCGAAGACGGTATTTTTGCTCGAACCGTCGGCATCCTGAAAGGCGGGAATGACATGAAGAAGTTTTATTCAAAGGCTCTTGACGAGACCTGTTTCGAAATAGAGCATAGGAGCGGACTTCGCGTCCTCGTCTTCCCGAAGGAGGGTCAGAAGTCCTCCTACGCCGTCATAGGCACCCGATACGGCTCGGTAAACTCGGGCTTTTACGATGAAAACGGCGAGCTTGTGAAAATCCCCGACGGCACCGCCCACTTTTTGGAGCACAAGCTCTTCGAGGGCGAAAAGGAGGGCGCTTTCGAACGCTACGCCAAGACGGGCGCCGACGCGAACGCCTATACCTCCTTCGATAAGACCGCATATCTTTTTTCGGCGACGGAAAACTTTTACGATTCCCTCGGCATCCTGCTTGACCTCGTTTCCTCCCCCTATCTCACCGAGGAAAATGTGGCGAAGGAGCAGGGGATAATCGGCCAGGAGATCGAGATGTATGACGACAACCCCGACTGGCAGGCCTTTTTCGGGGCCATCAGCGCGGCTTATAAGACCCACCCCATCAAAAAAGACATTGCGGGCACCAAGGAGACGATAGCAGTCCTTACGCCCGAGCTTCTTTATAAGATTTACAACCACTTTTACAGCGCGGGGAATATGACCCTTTGCGTCGCGGGAAAGGTCGACCCCGAAAAAGTCGAAAAGATCGTAAACGAACGGTGCCGCCTTAAAGAAAACGTAAAGCTTTCGCCCGCGCCGATAACCGAGGAAAAGGGAGTTTCGGAAAAGCGAATATATAAGGAAATGGCGGTCTCCAAGACGCTTTTCGGCATCGCCGTGAAGAGCGACGTCGACGGACTTTCGAAAGAGGAGATTTACAGGCGGTCGGTCGCCGTGTCGCTCGCGCTCGACCTCGTCTGCGGAGGCATGAGCCGCTTTTATAACGACCTTTACGAAAATAACGTCATGACCGATTTCGCCTTCGAGTCGCTCGCGTCGGAAAGCTACTTCAACGTAGTTCTGACGGGCGTCTCGGACGAGCCCGAAAGGGTTTATAAGGAGTTTTTCGAAAGCGTCGAAAAGCTTTTGAAAGACGGTCCCGACGAAAGGGATTTCGAGGCGGTAAAACGTAACGCCTACGGCAAATTCGTCTTCACCTTCGACAGCACAGAGCTTATCGCAAACGGCGCGCTGCAGGCCGATTTTCTGGGGCTCGACCTCTTCAAAGCGGCCGAGGTCTTAAAGAAAACGACGGCCGACGAGGTTTTGAAGGCGGCGGCGTGGGCATTATCGGAGGAAAACGCCGTCATGGCGGTCATTACTCCCGAAAAGAAAGGGAAGTGAAATAAATGGAGCACACGATAGCTTTTCCGGGACTCGGCATCGGGCCGTTCGAGCTTAACCGCGTGGCGTTTACGGTCTTCGGCTTCGACATCTACTGGTATGCCGTGATGATAACCCTGGGGCTTATTATGGCGGCGTCGTTCGGCTTTTATATGTGCAAAAGGTTTTCGATGAAAAAAGAAGACCTCGTCGACGGGCTGCTTATCATATTGCCGCTTTCCGTCATAGGCGCGAGGCTTTTTTTCGTAATTTTCAATCATCAGGATTACAAGACGTTTTGGGACGTTATAAACATCAGGGACGGCGGACTCGGCATCTGGGGCGCGCTTTTGGTCGCGTTTCCCGCCGCCGTGATTTTTTGCAGGATAAAAAAACTCAATATCTTTTCGGTTTTGGACCTCGTGGCGATGGGGTTCCTTATCGGGCAGTCGATAGGCCGCTGGGGCAACTTCTTCAACGCCGAGGTATACGGCGTGGCGACAGATCTGCCGTGGGGCATGAGCATAAACGGCGGCGCACCCGTCCATCCGCTCTTTCTCTACGAGAGCCTTATTAACGCTTTGGGCTTCGTGCTTGCGGTTTTGATTTACAAGTATTTTAAAAAGCGTATGGCGGGCGACATCGCTCTCTTTTATATTACCTGGTACGGGCTTTTCAGAGGACTTCTTGAGATGCTCCGTCCGTCGCAATACGTGCTTTACATAGGCGACAGCGGCATAATGACCGCGGTGGTGCTGGGCTTCGCCTGCGCCGCGGCGGGGATCACCGTCTTCGCGGTAAGGCATTTCGTTATGAAGAAAAAAGAGCTTCCCGACGAGTTTTACGGGGAGAAAACGATAGAGACGTCCGAGGGTGACGAGGTCGGGGCGGAGGCCGCCGAGGCGGAAACCGAGGACGAAAAGGAGAATGAAAATGGCAGTGATAATTGACGGAAAGGCCGTCGCCGCGAAGGTGAGGGCGGGCATAAAAGAGGAGACGGAGGCGCTTATCAAAAAGGGTAAGACGCCCGGGCTTGCCGTTGTGATAGTGGGAAACGACCAGGCGTCGAGGGCCTACGTCAACAATAAGGAAAAGGCCTGCGCCGAGGTAGGCATAAGGTCGGAGGAATACGCTCTCCCCGAGGAGACGACGGAGGCGGAGCTTTTGGCGCTTGTCGACAAGCTCAATAAGAAGGACGACGTCGACGGCATACTCGTTCAGATGCCCGTCCCGAAGCAAATCGACTCCGAAAAGGTAATAAACGCAATTTCGCCCGAAAAGGACGTCGACGCCTTTCATCCGCAAAACGTCGGGAAAATCATGATAGGAAATTACGATTTTCTGCCCTGCACCCCCGCGGGGATCATGGAGCTTATAAAAGAGACGGGAGTTCCCGTCTCGGGCGCAGAGTGCGTGGTTATCGGGAGAAGCAACATAGTCGGCAAGCCGATGGCGATGCTTCTTTTACACGCAAACGGCACCGTGACGGTCTGCCACTCCAGAACCAGAAATCTTAAAGAGGTGACGGCGAGGGCCGATATACTCGTTTCGGCCGTCGGAAAAGCGAAATTCGTCACCGCCGACATGATAAAAGAGGGCGCCGTCGTCATAGACGTCGGCATGAACAGAGACGAAAACGGCAAGCGGTGCGGCGACGTCGATTTCGAGGCCGTATGTGAAAAGGCGGGGTATATCACGCCCGTGCCGGGCGGCGTCGGGCCGATGACAATAACGATGCTTCTGAAAAACACTCTTAAGGCGGCCGAAAAAAGGTTTTGCAAATAAGCGAGGCAAGAGAAGATGAAAAAGGCGTTTTCTTTAGTTATTGCTTTGATTATGATAGCGCCGCTTGCTTTTGCGGCGTTGCCCGCGTCCGAGGCGACGGCGGCGGGCGGATTCGTGGCGGGATACCCCTTCGTGCCCGCCGCGACGACCTATATCGGCACGCAGTATATCGTCGACCCGACAACGGGCGTACTTACGGTATGGTACGGCGAGGCGGGGACAACGTGGGCAAACTGCGGCCTTGCTTATAACGGCGGGGCGACTGCGGGGAACTACACCGCCTCGGTCGAGCTTAAACTCCCCGAAAAGAACGCCTCGGGTACCCAAGGCTACGCCGCCGTGGCGATAAACGCCGCCGCGGGCGAGGGCGCGTGGTATAACGCGGGACTTGCGGTAAAGATACTTGATTACTCCAATCACCCCGATCCCGCCGTGGCGGCGATAGGCACCTGCTTCGAGATGTATGCTCCGAGCACGACGCCCGTCTTATCGAATACGGGAGTAACCTACCAAGATGCTAATATTTCGGAAAGCGGCTGGAACACCGTCTCCTTCACCGTGACCGACGGTCACGCGGACGTTTACGTCAACGGCGTCAAAATACTTGAAAATTATGCTCTTCCGATAGCGGACGCCACGGGTCTTATTCTCGGCACCAACGGCGACAGCGGCGTTTCGTCGGAGAGGCATTTGCAATACAGAAATCTCGTCTTTAATAACGGCGAGTCATATTTCAACCGTGCTTACGTCAGCGGCAAGGCCGATACGCCGTGGACCTTCGCCTCGACGGGAAACGCAAACCGCGTCTACGGCGGTTATTTCACCCTTGACGCACCCGCGTGGGCGGGCTCTATTATCGCCTCGACGCATTCCATTCCTTTCTCTTACGACGACCCCGTCACGACGACGGTATTGGCTCCTCATCAGGCGCTTTACGACGACACGGGTAAGGATAACGGAATATGCTATCAGTTTTTCGCGGTCACTGTTGCGAGCGCGCCGATAAGCGGTACCCCCGCGGCGACCACCCCCTCCTGCGAGGCGGTCACCCAGGGCGCGAGCGTTGAGCTTCGCATAGTCAATACCCTTGCCGACGAGCTTTTGCTTTATTACTATAAAAACGGCGTATGCGTAAACGGAAGCGTTCCCATGGCCGAAAAAACCGTCGCGGGCGTGACGGCGGGCGGCGATATTCGCATAACCTTCCAGATAGTCGGAAGCAGCGTCTATCTCATAGCCAACGGAACGGTGCTTTATATCTTCACCGATACGGCGGCAGACTACCAAAGCGGCGAGGTTTACATAGCCTACACCGCCTCGGCCTACGGCATAAACACGACGGCAAGCTACGTCGTGAAGGAGTTAAACGGCGTAAGACCCAACCTTTTCGACGGCTTTACCGATATAACCGTCTACCCCTTCGACGCGGGAGTCGAGGAGCAGGGCGCATTGCCTTCAGACCCCGCGGGCTTAAACTGGGAAACCGTCCCCGCTTTACAGGTCGACGGCGTCGGCACCTCGTCGGGAGAAGTCGAGTTTGACGCGGACGGCAATATAACGCTTACGAGCGGAAACGGCTGGTGGCAACAGGCGACCGTCGTCTGCGACTATTTGACGGCCATTTCGCAGACAAGCGTCGCTTTTAATAAGGAGGTGTTTTCCGATTACTCCTATAACGGCTATTTCGGCGTTTTCTTTACGCAAGAAATTCCCTTTGAGAATTACTCCGATGCGATTAACAGAACCTACACGCCGAGAACGATAAGCGGCAACGTGACGGGCGTCATGTTCGCGGGCGATGCCGCGGTCAACGGCGACTACGCGATATGCGCGCTCGAAAACGACAAAGAGACCCTTTTAAAGGGCTCTTACGCCGACGGAGAGGATATGGTCCTTACGTTCGGAGACGTCTACGGAAAGTATGTAAACGGCGAATACAGACAGGTCGTCCGCATAGCGGTAAACGGAGAAAACCTTTACTATATCGAGGACGGCGTGAGATTCGACTATGAATTCGACGTCACCGACGTTTTGGATAACAACGGAGAGGCGTGGCTGGTGCTTTCCAACGTCGGATACGGCGTTTCGGGCGGCGAGGTCACGGTTAAAAAAGTTAACGGATACGCCGCGGCCTACACCGATTATAAATGCAGTTCATACACGAGAGCGAGGATCCTCGGCGCTCAGTACCGCACGACGGGCGCGGCGGGCCTCCGGTTCGCGACGGAAATCATCAAAAGCAGCGACAACGGGCCGGTCACCATAGACGCCGGCGGCGTCGCGACGCTCGAAAGAATTGCGAAATACGGCACTCTTCTGATGCCGCTCGATCTGCTCGACGGCAATCCCCACAACCTTCGCCGCACCGTCGGCGGAGCGATAAACGGCGTTTCGTACCTCGACGTAGAAGGCAGGGTGCTTTATCTTCAGGACGACGACCGCGTAGTTTTCACCGCCGTTATTATAGGCATACCCGACGCCGCGCCGGGCGGCCGCAATTACGGCAGGGAGTTCGTCGCCGTCAGTTATATCGAATATAAAGACGGATCGATAGTCTATTCCAACCCGTGCGTCAGGAGCATCGGGCAGATAGCCACGGGCGTGGCGAAGGAGCAGGGCGTCGCCATAATCAGCGGAGACGGCCAGCCCGCCTGTGCCATAATGGTGCCGACCTCGGCGTCGGCCTTCGTAAAGAGGACGTCTTCGGCTTTTAAGAATTATCTTAACAATCATTCGAGCGATCAGTTCTCTATAACCGTCATAGGCGACGCGGGCGAGACGGGCGTGGTAAGCTCCGACCCCGAAATACTTATAGGCAGGACCGACCGCGCAGAGACCCTCGAGGTGCTTGCTTCGCTTCCGGAAAACAGCTACGCCATAAAGACCGTCGGCAATAAGATTGTAATAGTAGGCACAAGCGACGCACTCACCATTGAGGCGGCGGACTACTTCAGAACGGTCTGTATGGACGGTAAAAACTTCACCGAAAAGGGTCTTGTTATAGAGAGCAACCTGAATATCGTAAGAACGTTTGCGCTTGACGGCAGTCTTGCAAGCTACATCCGTTCGGGTAAAGAGTTTAACGTAACTCTTACCGACGTCATGACGAGCCCCGCCATAGGCGTTTATTACTGCGCGCAGGGCGCGGCGTCGGACGGCAGATACGTCTATTTCGTCCTTCGCAAAAAGAAGTCCGAGGAGGATTACTGTAAAGTCACAAAGCACGATCTCGCCACAGGGCAAAAAATTGCGGAGAGCGAACCTCTTTATCTGCTCCACGGCAACGATATGACCTATAACCCGAAAACCGACAAGCTTATAGTCTCCCATTGCACCTCGCCCGAGGACGTTCTCGTGACGATAATAGACCCGCACACTCTGACGGTCGTAGAGCAAAGCATTGACGTCGGCGCGGGAATAAGCTCCATCGAGTATAACGCCGCGGGTGACTTTTACGTCGGGTCGCAGGGGCAGACTCAGCTTCGCTATTTCGACTCCGATCTGAACCTCATTAAGACGGCAAGCACGAGGTCGCTTTCGGGCTACACCACACAGGGCATGGGGAGCGACGACGTCTATCTCTATCAGCCGGTGAGCGGCGACACGAATAACGCCATACTCGTAGTGACGTGGGCGGGGAGCAGCGTAGGCGTGGTTTATGTCAATACGACGACCGAGTCGGAGACGCTTATCTACGTCAACGGCCAGTATTATATAAGCTTTTACAAAAAGAGCGACGGCGCGATATTAAAGCGCCTTAACTTCAGCTACAAATAAGGCGTAAGAGGGAATTTCGTTATGAAAAGGATTACGGCGTTTGTTCTTGCCGCGCTTTTAACGCTTTCGCTTTTGGCGGCGTGCGGAGAAAAAGAGCCTGAGACGCATAAGACGACGACGGGCTTCGAGGAGTTTGAGATAACCTATTTCTGGGGTCCGCAGGGGAGCCAGGTGACAAACAGGACCTTCTGGGAGATCGCGGCCGAGGCGGGCTTTACGTCGGTGCCGATAGAAAATCCCACCGCCGCAGAGAATAAAATCGCGCTCGGCTACTTAAAGGAACTCGGCCTTACCTGCTCGGCGCTTGCGGACTCGAGAATAAGCCGACTGCTTTCGCGCTCATACGACGACGACAAGATGGACGAGGTCATCAAAGAGGTCGCGGCCGATTACGCCGAATACGCCGACGTGATAAAGGGCTGGTGGCTTAAGGACGAGCCCAATTCCGACGCAGAATTCGCAAAATTAAAGCGCGTGGTCGCCGCCTTTCGGCGCGTCGACCCCGAGAGAAACACTTTTATAAATCTTTTGCCCTACTGGGGCATTCCCCCTTACGAGTGGGCCGTGGATGGCATCGAGCCGCATTACGTCTGCTACGACCACTACACGCTTTTGGCCGACGGCACAATGAAAAGCACCCACTATCAGACCGCCGAGGCCATAAGAAAGGTCGCGCTTGACAGAGGGCTCGACTATATGAATATCTGTTTGCTTGCAAAGCATATGGATTACGCCGACCTCACGAGGGCGCAAATTCTTTGGGAAGTCAACGTCGCCCTTACATACGGTTGTAAGCGGGTTTCGTATTTTACCTTTATGCTGCCCGTCGAAAGAGACAAGGGATGGGATAACGCCGTAGTCGACATCCACGCCCTCAAAATGCCCCATTTCGACGACGTAAAGGCGATAAACGCGTTGATTATGCCGCTTGGAAAAGAACTCTTCAAGAAGGATTCGACTGCGGTATTTCAGCTTGAGACCGACCCCGACACCATCGAGGCCTACTGCACCGCTTACGAGAGCTACGGAAATCTCGGGAAGGTTTCGGGCGACGATTTCTTAATCGGGTTTTTCTCCGACGACAGTTTTATGATAACTAATAAACGCTGGCAAGAGGGCGACGCGGGCAAGAATACCGTCGTTTTCGAGGAAATCACCTCGGGACTGCAGTATTTCGACGTTAAAAGCTCTTCTTGGAAAAACTATAACGCCAAGAACGCCGAGGGCAAATACGTCTATAACCCCGAAGCGGGCGAGGGATTGCTTTTCAGGGTCAAATAAATAATAAAAACTCCGCCGACGGCGGAGTTTTTATTTTAAAAATAATTCTTTTTTGTATTGAAAGAAACGGCCGTAAAATGTTATAATCTATTATGTAGTATGATAAAAAGGAGATATGCACTTTATGAATCATTTGAAACGGTCATTGGCGCTTATTCTCGCTTTTATTATTTGTTTGGGAGTGATCTCTATGCTTTCTGCCTGCGAGACCGTCGGAACGGCTTACTATATAAGCGCCGACGGCAACGACGAAAACGACGGCCTTTCCGAAAGGTCGGCGTGGAAAAGCTTCAAAAACGTCAAAAACCTCGTCCTCGGCGAGGGCGACAGACTGCTTTTACGCCGCGGCGACGTGTGGAACGAGCGGCTCACCGTCAGGGCATCGGGCACCAGGGAGCACCCCGCGAAAATCGCCTCCTACGGCGACAAAAACAAGGCCAAGCCGATGATTAAACTCAACTGCGACAGGGACGATATCTGCCTGCTTCTCACCGACGTGGTCTACGGCGCAGAGAAAAAGTGCGTCGATATCAAAAACGTCATAATCGAAGATATAGCCGTCAGTAATTCTAACCTCGGTATTTACGTAAGGCCGCTCTTAGCTACCGACAACGGCGGCATTGTGATAAGAAATATCGAGGCCTACGATATGATATGCGACAGCGAGCTTACGAGGATGGGACATGGATTTACCGTCGACGAGTTCGTCGCCATGAAAAAGGAACCCAAGGGCAATCTCCCGTGCCTTGACAATACGTCCAATCTTCAGGAGACGGGCGGCGGCGCGGGCGAATATATGTATTCGATAGCCATCCGCTTCGGCACGGCGAAAAACCGCAATTACTGCACCGGCGTTGAGGTCTACGACAACGTCATGTATAACTGCATTACGGGCATAGAGTTTTACTGCGTGAACGACTCGAAAGTCCACGACAACATAGTGAGCGGCTCCTACGCGGGCGTTGTCAGAGAGTCGCTTTGCAACCGCGCCGAGGTCTATCACAACCGCATAGTCGGCGGAAGCGAGCTTTACACCTTCTTCGGCGGCACCTGCGGCGGCTACGCGGCCATCTGCGAGGATATAAACGTCCACGATAACGAGTTTGCCTATGAATACAACATGGGCGAAAACGACGGCACGGGCTTCGATTACGAGGCCTACTGCAAAAACGCGACGCTTAACAATAATATCTTCCACCACAACGACGCGGGCGGCATTCTCATAATGGCAAACGAGAATACGCAGCACGAAAACGTGGTGCTCGACGGCAACCTTTTCTACGGAGATATAAGAAATCCGAAAGATTCGGGCTACGTCTATGAAATACTTTTCATAAACAAGGGCGAAAACAACATCTTCTTCCGCAATATGGAGCTTTACACAAGGAAAAGGGCCGAAAACCTGAAAACCAAGACCAAATATTACGGCTGCTTAGCAGTAAAGGGTTACGGCGGCACGGTCATTGAGGACAGCAACAAGACGCTTCTCGATACCGATTACCGTTCGCGTTTCTCCTTTAACGTCAAAAACGAGGGCTTTACAGTAAACGGCGGGTCGCTCGAGATCGCAAACGGCGCGGCGACCCTTAAGGCCGAAAACGGCACGGGGTCGATGATACTCGGCATTCCGCAAAACGGATACTGCTGCAACGACTTTCGCTTCACCGTCGCTAACGACGCCAAGGGCGAGGCCTATTTGCAGTATGAGACCTCTGACGGCGTGAAGACGAGCAAAAAGGTAAAGATAGGCGGCGCGGGCGAATACGTTATCCCCGTCTCTGACGACGCCGTCAAGGGGATCATGAGAAATATCGTATTTGTATGGAAGGCGTCGGCGAAGGACGGCGAGATCACGCTCGGGAAGGCGTGGTTCACGCCCGATATCACCGTGACCGCAAAGAAGACGGGGTCCGACACCGTGCTCCTGACGTTTGGCGGCAAGTGCTTCCCGATGCTGGCGCTTTCGCCCAAGGCGTCCGATATACTTATAAACGGCGTTTCGGCCGCGACGGTCGAGAGAACGGGCTATAACGGTCTTATAGTAAAGACGGGCGGCACGCTTGGCGGGAGTATAAACATCACCGTCAAGGGCGACCTCTTCCTTGAGTATTACGCCGCCATGATAAACGGTCTTGACGTCGACCGCACGCCCGCGGACGACGCGGCCGTCCTTAAATGCGCGGCGGAAGACTATCCCTTCGGAACGGTCAGTTTTGAAAACGTGAAAATATAAGAAAGGCGGTAATGAAATGTTAAAGTGCGAAAGAACGTCGGTGATGAACTTCGAAAACGCCATAAGGGGCGCGAGAAATCCGCTTAACAGCTGGGCGCGTTACGACAGTAAGACACTCCCCGACGGCACCTTCGAGTTCGGCCCCCAGGACCTCGACCTCGCAAAGCGTCTCGCGAAGGCGGGAAGCGACCACAGAAAGTTTCTTCGGATGATCTTCGTCTCGGTCGACGTGACCGCGCCGCTTTACTGGTGGAAGGAGTTCGACACCTACAAGGTCGGCACCGTCGCGAACTCCTGCTCGACCATGCATAAAATCCATTCGAAGCCCTTCACGCTCGAGGACTTTTCGACCGACCACATGAACGGGTTCGCGCTCGCGTCGATGAAACGCACCGTCGAAGACCTCGAAAAGCTGCGGCTCGAATATAACGAGACCAAGGACAAGGCGGTCTGGTATTCGCTTATTCAGCTTTTGCCGACCTGCTACAATCAGATGAGAACGGTCACGATGAATTACGAAAACCTTATCTCGATGTATTACGCGAGAAAAGATCACAAGCTCGAGGAGTGGCATACCTACTGCGACTGGATAGGGACGCTCCCCTACGCCGAAGACCTTATTTTTGTGAAATAACGGAGCGGGAAAAATGAAAGCTACGGGAATTGTAAGAAAAGTTGACGAATTGGGACGGATAGTCTTACCTATCGAAATAAGAAACCGTTTCGGCATCGACCCCGGAGACGGCGTCGAGATCTTCACCGAGGACGACAAAATAATACTCTGCCGCGTCGGGCCGAAATGCGTTATCTGCGGCTCGCCCGACCACCTTGTAAGCGTAGGAGATAAGCATATCTGCCTCGAGGGTCTGCAGTTTCTAAAGAAAATTACTTAAAACAATATTAAAAAAGAGCATCCCTTTTGGGATGCTCTTTTTTTGTTTGGGTCGGAATCAGACGCCGCCCTTGGCTTTTCTTATCTGCTCGAGGGGAGTGTAATTCTTCACGGAAACGTGGCCCTTCAAGGGGATGAGCTTCTCGTTGATGGCATCGAGGAACCAAGAGGGCTGCGGGAAGAACTCCTTGTCGTATTCGAAAGCGGGGGTGATCCAGTTTTCGGAACCGACGACGGCGGGCGGGCAATCGAGGTAATCGAACGCGAGCTCGGTGATGTTCCTCGCCATGTCGTTTAAGACGGAACCTCTGGTGACGGCGTCGGAGGCGAGGAGTATCTTACCGGTCTTCTTGACCGACTCGATGACGGGCTCGTAGTTGAACGGGGTGACCGAGCGGGCGTCGATGACTTCGGCGGAGATGCCGTATTTCTCTTCGAGCTCCTTGACGGCGTCGAGGACTCTGTAGATGGTGGCGCCTATGGTGAGGATGGTGAGGTCCTTACCGGGCTTTTTGATGTCGGGCTCGCCGATCGGGATCTCGTAGTAACCCTCGGGAACGCCGCCCTTGTGGAACTCTTCGCCCTTATCGTAGATACGCTGGCTCTCGAAGAAGACGACGGGGTCGGTGCCCATGAGGGCGCTGTTCATGAGGCCCTTGGCGTCGTAAGGAGTGCAGGGGAAGACGACCTTGAGGCCGGGGATGTGGTTGCAAAGCGCGGTCCAGTCCTGAGAGTGCTGGGCGCCGTACTTGGAACCGACGGAGACACGGAGAACGACGGGCATCTTGAGGCCGCCCGCGCTCATGGCCTGCCATTTGGCGAGCTGGTTGAATATCTCGTCGCCGGCGCAGCCGATGAAGTCGGCGTACATGAGCTCCACTATCGCGCGGCCGCCCGCCATGCCGTAGCCGACGGCGGTGCCGACGATGGCAGACTCGGAGATCGGGGCGTTGAAGAGGCGATGATAGGGAAGGGCTTCGGTGAGGCCGCGGTAGACCGAGAAGGCGCCGTTCCAGTATCTGACGTCTTCACCGTAGGCGATGAGGGTCGGGTCGGTGTAGAACTTATCGAAGATGGCTTCGAAGATACCGTCTCTGATGTTGTAGACCTTGGCCTTCGAGTAGGGCTTGCCGTTCTCGTCGAAAGCCCAGCGGGACTTGTTCTTTATCTGCTGGACGCGGGGGTTATCGTCCTTGCTTTGCATATCGACTTCGGGCTTGTAGTCCATCATCTTTTCGACTCTCTGATTGGAGAACATAAGCTTTTCGATGAAGTCGGGATGCTTTTCGTAATCGGTGTAGGGCGATATCTCGAGGTCGGAGGCGAGCTCGAATATGGCTCTGTTTCTCTCGGCGGCGAGCTTTTCGACCGCTTCGAGTTCCTTCTTGGTGACGACGCCGGACTTGAGAAGGTCGGCGGGGAAGGCTTTGATGGGATCGTGGGCGGCCCACTCTTCGAGCTCTTCCTTGGTTCTGTAGGACATAACGTCGGAGGTGGAGTGGCCGCTTAAGCGGTAGGTGACGACGTCGAGGAGGACGGGGCCGTTACCCTTCTTTATCTCGGCTATCTTTCTCTTGTAGCACTCTATAAGGGCGAGCGGATTCCAACCGTCGACTCTTTCGGCGTTCATGCCGTTTTCGGCCATCGCGCCAAGACGGGCGAGGTCGCCGTAGGCCATGGTCTCGCCGTCGGTCTGGCCGCCCATGCCGTAGCTGTTGTTGTTGAAGTTGAAGATTATCGGGAGGCCGCCCTTATAGTCTTTCTCCCAGAGCTCTCTGAACTGGTCCATGTTGGCGAAGTTCATCGACTCGTAGACGGGGCCTCTCGCGGCGGCGCCGTCGCCCGCGTTGGCAACGACGATACCCTTCTGCTTGTTGCACTTCTTGAAGAGGGCGACGCCGGTGCCTACGGGGGCGCTTCCGCCGACTATCGCGTTGTTCGGGAATATGCCGAAGGGGAGGAAGAAGGCGTGCATCGAGCCGCCGAGGCCTCTCGAGAAGCCGTTATCCTTCGCGAAGAGCTCAGCCATAAGGCCGTAGAGGAAGAACTCCTTGGCTATCGCTTTGACGGACTTCTGCTTGGTGTGCTTCTTGACGATCTCGTAAAGTCTGCCGCCCTGGACGGTCTCCATTATCTCGACAAGCTTCTTGTCGGAGAGCTTTTTGATGGCCGACATGCCCTTGGCTATGACTTCGTGGTGAGAACGGTGGGTACCGAAGATGAAGTCGTTCTCGTCGAGAAGGTAGGCTTCGCCGACGGCGGTGGCTTCCTCGCCTATCGCAAGGTGAGAGGGGCCGGGATAGGTGAAGGCCTTGTTGTTGTAGTTGGCTTCGAGCTTGATGGTCTGGAGCATGGTCTCGAATTCGCGGATGGAGAGCATATCCTCGTAGATGCCGAGAAGATCCGCTTTGGTGTAGTTGCCTTC
>JAEEIO010000064.1 GCA_016281405.1 Clostridiales bacterium
CGAAATCAACGCAAAGATCACCAAGACCAAGGAAGCCCTCGCCGCGAGTCTCGCGACAATAAGAGCCGGCAAGGCATCCGCCGCCGTTTTAGACCGCATCGCGATAGACTATTACGGCACCTCCACCCCGATAAATCAGATAGCCGCCATCTCGACGCCCGATCCCCGTCAGCTTCTCATAACCCCGTGGGACGCGTCGGCGGTCAAACTCATCGAAAAGGCCATTCAGGCCTCCGACCTCGGCATCAATCCGCAAAACGACGGCAAGGCCATAAGGCTCCACTTCCCGCCCCTCACCGAGGAGCGCCGCCGCGACCTCGTCAAGGAGGTCAAGAAATACTCCGAGGAATCCAAAGTCGCCGTCCGCTCGATAAGGCGCGACGCCCTTGAAAAGTTCAAGGATCAGAAAAAGAAGAGCGAGATAACCGAGGACGACCTCAAGAAGATCGAAAAGGACGTCCAGGAAATAACCGACAACGCCTGCAAGGACATCGACGCCATGGCGGCGAAAAAAGAAAAGGAGCTCATGGAGTTTTGATGACGACAGGCTGTCCCGCCCACGTCGGCGTGATAATGGACGGCAACGGCAGATGGGCCGAGAAGCACGGCCTTCCGCGCTCGGCGGGCCATAAAAAGGGCGCCGAGGCGATGGAGGCTCTTATAAAATACGCCGAAAAGAATACCGACATAAAATATCTCACCTTCTACGCCTTCTCCACCGAAAACTGGAGCCGACCGAAGGATGAGGTAAAAAGTCTTATGTCGCTTTTCGACACCTATCTCGACAGGCTCATAGCCGACAAGGACAGACACGACACCGCCCTCCGCTTCATAGGCGACCGCTCGGTTTTCTCCGAGACGATAAGGGACAAAATGTCCCGCGCCGAGAGAAAGAGCGGCGACGACAAAAAGCTCACGGTCTTCATAGCCGTCAACTACGGCGGCAGGAACGAGATAGCCGCGGCCGCGAAAAGTCTCGCGGCCGACGTAAAGTCGGGCAAAAAGACGGACGAGATAACCGAAAAGGACATTTCCGACCGTCTTTACGCCCCCGAGGCGCCCGACGCGGATCTGATAATCCGCCCGAGCGGCGAAAAACGTCTTTCAAACTTTTTACTCTGGCAGTCGGCTTACGCCGAGTTCTGGTTCGACGACGTCCTCTGGCCCGATTTCAAGGGGAGCGATCTTATAAGAGCCGTCGAGGAATATAAAAACAGAAGCAGGCGCTTCGGAGGTATATGACTTTTGTTTCTTAAAAGGTTTCTTTCAAGCGTTATAATAATAGCGGTCTTTTTAGCCCTCATACTCTTTTCGTACGTGCCGTGGGTGCTGAATATCGGCATCGCGCTCCTTTCGGCGGCGGCGGTCTACGAGGCGCTTATGTCGACCAAGTTTTTCGAGGGTCGCTCGCTCATGGTGACGGGCGTCGTTTACGCCGTCGTCATGCCCTTCGCGGCTCATTTTTCGCTTGAGATAATGCTTCTTGCCACCTTCGTTTTCGCGATGGTGATATTCGTAATTCAGATCGTTTTCTTCAAGACCTTCAACTTCAAGCACACCTGCGTCGTGCTGACGGTTTCGGTCGTCATATCGTTTTTCTTCTCGACGGCGGTGCTTCTGAGAGCGAAGGAGCCCTACGGGCTTTACCTTCTTTTCTACTTGTTCACAAGCGCCTGGATGACCGACGTCGGCGCCTATACCGTCGGCTCGCTTCTCGGCCGTCATAAGCTTTGCCCCCTCGTAAGCCCGAAAAAGACAGTTGAGGGCGCCGTCGGCGGCGTGCTTTTCGCGGTGCTCGGCATCTTCCTTTGCACTCTTTTCTTCAGGCTTATAACGGGCGTCCAATATAACTATTTCATAGTCCTTCCCGTAGCGCTCGGCGCGGCGGTAACGGCCGAGATAGGCGACCTGATAGCCTCGATTATAAAAAGGACTTTTGAAATAAAAGACTTCGGCAACGTCATACCCGGTCACGGCGGCATTTTCGACCGCTTCGACAGCATAATCTTCGTGGCCCCCTACGTCTATTTCATATTCAACTGGCTCTCGCCGGTATAAAAGGCGCCTCGAAATAATAAAATAACGGTATCCGGGGGAAACAAATGGAAAGACCGGAAAAAAAGAGAATATCGGTCATAGGCTCGACCGGTTCGATAGGCCGCCAGTCGCTCGACGTGGCGGCTCATCTCGGCTATGAGGTGACGTCGCTTGCCGCGGGCCGTAACGCCGCGCTTCTGGAAGAGCAGATACGCGCCTTCAGGCCGAAGGTGGCGGCGCTTTACGACAAAGAGGCCGCAAGGGACTTGAAAATAAGAGTTGCCGACACCGGCACAAAAATACTTTCGGGCATGGAGGGCGTCCGCGCCGCGGCCGCCGAGGGCGACGCCGACCTCGTTATAGTCGCCGTAGTCGGCATGATAGGCATAGAGCCTACCGTCGCCGCCATAAACGCGGGCAAGACCGTCGGACTTGCGAACAAAGAGTCTTTGGTCTGCGGCGGCGAGCTCGTGACGGGGCTCGCGAAGGAGAAAAACGTAAAGATCATCCCGATAGACAGCGAGCATTCCGCCGTCTTTCAGTCCCTTCAGGGCGCGGGCGGCAATAAGATAAACAAAATCATTTTAACCGCGTCGGGCGGCCCGTTTTTCGGGAAGACCCGCGACGAGTTAAAGGACGTCACGCCCGAAAAAGCTCTCAAACACCCCAACTGGAGCATGGGCGCGAAAATCACGATAGACAGCTCGACCCTCGTCAACAAGGGACTCGAGTTCATAGAGGCGTATTGGCTCTTCGGCGTAAAGCCGTCGCAGATCGAAATAGTCATCCACAGGGAGAGCATTCTCCACTCGGCCGTCGAATTCGAGGACGGCAGCGTAATAGCGCAGATGGGCGTGCCCGATATGAGAGTGCCTATTCAATACGCCGTCACATATCCGAGGCGTTTACCCTCCCCCGCGGCGAGACTGTCGCTCACGGACGTCGGCAGGCTGACCTTTTACAAGCCCGATTTCGAGACCTTCAAGGGGCTTAAAGCCTTTATGTCGTCCATTGAGACGGGCGGCACCATGCCCGCGGCCTTAAACGCCGCCAACGAAGAGGCCGTCTCGCTTTTCCTCGAGGGGAAGATAGGCTACAACGATATTTCGGATATAATCTGCGATACTCTCGCTTCGCACAGGGCCGAAAGCTGCGACTCGGTCGAAAAGATCTTCGCCGTCACCGACGAGGTCAAGAGCCGCGTCCGCCGCGAACGCGGCGCCGCGCGTTAAGGAGGCCACCGCCATAGGCATAGTATATACGATACTGCTTCTTATGTTTATGACCGTCTTTCACGAGTTCGGTCATTTCATATCGGCAAAAATATTCAGAATAAAAGTCCTCGAGTTCGCCGTCGGTATGGGCCCCGCCATTTTCAAAAAGCAGGGCAAGGAGACGCTTTACTCCTTACGGCTTCTCCCGATCGGCGGCTACTGCAAAATGGAGGGCGAGGGGGAGTTTTCGGACGACGAACGGTCGTTCTCCAAGGCGAAGGTGTGGAAGCGGTTCATAGTCGTCGTTTCGGGCGCCGCCATGAACCTGCTTTTAGGGTTTATCGCCATAATCGTCAGCGTCTGCTGTTTCTATAACCTTATTCCGACCACCACCGTCGCAAGATTTGACACTTTGAAAATCGAAGAAAAAGAGGTCGAGCCCGTCTCGAACGGAGAGGGCGGACTTATGGTAGGCGACGAGATAATCGCCGTCGACGGCGAGAGGGTCTCGGTCACGTCGGACATCGACTATATTCTCGGCCTCTCGCAGGAGACGGCCGTTTCGGTCACGGTCAAAAGGGACGGCGAAGTAATCGTTTTGGAGAACGTCCCCTTCCATCAGCTCGAGTATAACGGGACAAAGGGACTTATAAGCGACTTTACCGTCTACGGCGTCAAAAAAGACTTTTTCTCGGTGCTGGACTTTTCCTTCAAGGAGACCGTCGGCGCCGTCCGGATGGTCTTCCGCACTCTTAAAAGTCTCGTGACCGGCAAGGTGCCCGTCACCAATATCTCGAGCATAATAGGCATCGGCGGCGCGATAAGCGAGTCGGTGAGCAAGGCCGACAGCTTCAGAACGGTAATAAGGATGCTCCTTTATTA
>JAEEIO010000065.1 GCA_016281405.1 Clostridiales bacterium
ACTAAGCAACAAAGAAATATCCGCCGCCTTTATGGCGGCGGATATTTTTTGCTTACGTTTCATTGCCGTTGGGATAGCCAGGAGGGGACCCCCGAAAACGGCGAACCGAGTATTTCGACGTTTTTGGGGAGAGGAGGCGTAGCGTAGCGAGTGAGAGACGGAGCACGCGTCGCCGCGAACGATACGAAGCTTACGCCGACGATAACGGCTGGAACTAAACCCTCTTAAAATATCCGCCGCCCACTCGGGCGGCGGTTTTTTGTTTCCGTTTCTTTCCGTCGGGATAGCCTGAAGGGGCCCCCGAAAACGGCGAACCGAGTATTTCGCCGTTTTTGGGGAAGAGGAGGCGCAGCGAAGCGAGTGAGAGGCGGCGCACGCGCCGCCGCGAACGATACGAAGCTTACGCCGACGAAAATGCGAATATCATCAAACTTTTTCCCCGTTAAATATATATTTTTTTTCATTTTTACAAAAAATCGCTTGCAATCCGTGTAATATTAATATATAATATTACCAGCAGAATTGTTTTCTGCCTTTTCGGCTATCCCGAAAAGACAAAAACGAACCTACAAAATTATGAAAGGAAAAAACACCCATGAAAAGAAAGCTCCTTTGCGTCGCGGTGGCACTCGTTATGATCTTGCCTCTCGCGTTCGCGGCGATCCCCACTTCCATGGCGGCCGTTTACACTGACCTCGTTCAGCCCTGGACCGTAAGCGTCGCCAGCAGCACCGCGGGTCTTGATGACGCCGACGGTTCTTTCGTGCTTAACGCGCCCGCCTGGACAGGTTCGAGCATTACCTCGAAACTGCCTCTTCGCTGGTATAACGACAGCACGATCTTTGCTACCAGCATCACCATCCCTCATCAGACTCTTGCCGATGACACCGGTAAGGATGCGGGTACCTGCTATCAGTATATCTCCGTCATGATAGCCGACCAGCCCGTAACCGCCACTCCCGTTCCCGGCGGCGTCCCCGGCTGCGCGCCTCTCTGCGACGGCAACAGCCTCGAATTCAGAATGGTCAGCAACCTTGCCGACGAAGTGCTCTTCTACTTCTACTATAACGGCGGTTGCATCTCGAGCGGCGTTGCTCTGGCCGACAAGGTCATCGCCGGCATCAACGCGGGCGATACCGTCGGCTTCGAATTCGTAGTCAACGGCGCCAGCGTCGATCTCTACGCCAACGGCAGCGTCATCTTCACCTACGTAGGCATTTCCTCCCTCTTTACGGCTGAAAACGGCGTCTATGCCGCTTACACCGCTTCCGCTTACGGCGGCAACGCCACCGGCACCGTCGTCGTCACCGACATAAACGACATGGTTCCCTCCGATTATTCCGGATTCATCGTTCCGTGGACTGCCGCGGGCAACGCCGCGATCAACGCCGACGGTTCCTTCACCGTCAGCGCTCCCGCCTGGGCCGGCGGCGCCATCTATTCCACCAAAGCCGTTCCCTTCGATTCTTCCAACGCGATCTATGCGCAGATAGCCATCCCCCATACTGCACATGTCGATGACACCGGTATGGACGGCACCGTCTGCTTCCAGAACTTCTCCTTCGCCATAGGCAGCGCGCTCACCTCCGCCGCTCCCGGCTCGGGCGCTCCTTCCTGCAATGTCTCGGGCGAAGGCACCACTCTTGAGATCAAACTTGCCGCCACCGTGGCTGACGACGTTCTCGTCTACTTCTTCAAGAACGGCACCTGCGTCAATCCCGCCAACAATCTCGCCGACCTTATAATATCCGGCGTGACTGCGGGCTCCACCGTTGAATTCAGTTACTATATCAACGGCGACGACGTGGTCGTTTCCGCCGACGGCGTCGACGTATTCACCTTCACCGGCGCTGCCGCCGATTTCGCGGCCGACGGCGTCGCGGGCGTCTGCTTCGCGGCCTCCTCTTACGGCGGCAACGTCACCCCCGCCGTCGATGTCGTCACCTTCCAGAGCTTTGCTCCCACCTGGTTCTCCGATTACCGTGAGTTCCACGTCGAGCCTCCCTTCGAGCCCGGCGAGGATCCTGCCATAGCCACTCCCGTCGATCCCGCAAACGTCAACTGGACTACTCTTGAACCCATGATCATCCCCTCCGCCGGCGCCGCCTACGGCACCGTCACCTACCAGACCAACGGCAACATCGTTCTCGACGCCACCGCGGGCACCTGGTGGCCTCAGGCTACTACCGTTTACAACAATAAGGTAGTCGTATCGCAGACCAGCGTCACCTTCAACAAGGGCACCTTCTCCGATATGTCCTACAACGGCTATTTCGGCATCTTCTTCTACAAGAAGTCTCCTGTCCTTTCTCATTCTCAGGGTCAGGATAGCGTTTGCCTCAGCCTCTTCGGCGCCCGCACCTACGCTCCCTTTATAGGCAACGGCGACAACGTCACCGGAGTTATGTTCGGCGGCGACTCGAGAGACGCTGCTCACGCCTTCGGCGGCTGGAGCGTTAACGGCGAAGTTTACTTCGATAACGCTTACACCGACGGCGTCGACACCACCATCTCGGTCGGCAACGTCTACGAAAAAGATGGCAGAAGCTATGTCAAGATAGCCATCAACGGCCAGACCGTTCAGCTCGGCGGCTCCGACTACGAATTCGACGTCACCAACGTTCTTGACGCCAACGGCAAGACCAGCCTCGTCCTCACCGCTCAGGGTTACGGCGGTTCGGGCGGCACCGTCACCGTTAAGAAGGTAAACGGTATAGCCGCGGGTCTCGCCGACGCGAAATCCGAGCTTGATAACCGTCCCGCCATCATGGGCGCTCAGTATAGGACCACCGGCGCCGCCGGCATCCGTTCCGGCACCCAGCTTCCCAAGGCCGCTGAACTCGGCACTGCTACTGTCGACGCTACGAACGGCACCGTTACCTTCGCCAACGTCGCCAAGTTCGGCACTCTCGTAATGCCTCTTGACAAACTGAACGGCAACGCCACCTACCTCCGTCACACCACCACCGGCACCATCAACGGCGTCGCTTACCTCGACATCGAGTGCGAGAAGTTCTATCGCAACTACGATGAATCCATCCAGTTCACCGCCGTTCTTATCGGTATCCCCGCCGGCATGGAAGACAGACAGTTCGTCGCCGTTTCCTACGTCGAGTATAACGACGGCACGGTCGTCTACTCCGCGCCTTGCGTAAGGAGCATCAATCAGATAGCTTCGGCTTCTGAGCTCAATTACAACGCTTGAGTTTGAGAAAGGAGAAATTACCATGAAAAAGTACACTGCCCCTGAAATCGAACTCAACACCTTCGAATCCGAAGACGTTATAACCGTCAGCTTCGAAGACAACGAAGGCTCCTATCCCAACGGCTGGAACTAAACAACAAAAAAACGCCGCCCACACGGGCGGCGTTTTTTTGTTGCTTCCGTTTCTGTGCCGTCGGGATAGCAGAGAAGGGGTCCCCGAAAAACCGAGGCCTTCCGCCGAGGTTTTTTGGGGAAGAGGAGGCGCGGCGCAGCGAGTGAGAGGCGGCGCACGCGCCGCCGCGAACGATACGGAGCCCGCGCCGACGATAACGGCTGGAACTAAGCAAGAGTTTTTCCCCGCCGCCCACACGGGCGGCGTTTTTTTTTGCTTACGTTTCTGTGCCATCGGGATAGCAGAGAAGGGGTCCCCGAAAACGGCGAAGCGAGTATTTCGCCGTATCCACTATATAATAATGTATATTATATATAAAAAACCATTATAATTAAATATCCCTGCAAAAACAAAGAGACGGCCTTTCAAAGGCCGTCTCTGACGGTTTGTGTTTTATTCGGCGTAGGTGACTTCCGCGTCGGGGGCGTTCTTTCTGACGCTCTCAACGCCGTTAAGGCAGGATGCCTTGGTCTTGTAGCCTTCGGAGGTGGCGATGATTTCGCCGTTCTTGGCTTTCAGACGGAATCTGAACTCGCCGCCTTTGTCGGTGTAAACTTCGAACTTGGGGTGCTTCACTTTCGCGAACCCTTCGACGGTCTGATCTTCGACGGCGCCGACGCTGTTGGCCTTAACGCTCTTTATGCCGTTCAGGCAGGACTTTTTGGAGGCGTAAACCTCGGAGGTGGCGATGGTCTCGCCGTTGCCGGCTTTAAGATCGAACTTTAAGCCGCCGTTTTTGGTCTCTTTAACAACGAATTTTCCCATTTCTTTTACATCCTTTCATTTTCTTATAAAAAACGGAACTTCCGAAGAAGTTCCGTCTGGCCGGAAAACTCCGGTGGTTGCGGAGGTTGGATTTGAACCAACGACCTTCGGGTTATGAGCCCGACGAGCTGCCGAACTGCTCCACTCCGCGATATATGCGCCGTATCACTGTCGGCATCTATATAATAACACACTCCGCGGGAAATATCAATATGTTTTTCGTAAAAAACAGAAATATTTTTGCTCATTTTCCTTAGCTTATGCTCATTTTGCTCCGTTTATGCTCGTTTCAAAATGGGAATAAGCGCCTGAAACCTTGCAATTTCGCCTCAAAAATGCTAAAATATACTGTATGAAACCGCTTTCATAAACGGAGGACTTCACTATGAAGAAAATAACCATCTACGACCTTGCCAAAGAGTGCGGATATTCGGTCTCAACCGTCTCTAAAGCCATGAGCGGCAACGCCGCCATAAGCGAAAAGACGGCCGACTTTATCAAAAAGACGGCCGAGCGTATAGGCTACAACCCAAAAAGCGCGGCGCAGATGCTCTCGATAAAGCAAAAATACGTCGCCGTCATCACCCCCGACCGCCCCTCCGAGTATCTTGAAATGATAGACAAGGGCATCGCCGAGGCCGAGGAAGCCTATTTCGATTATCCCGTCGCCTTCAGACATTTCCGCTACGGCTACGGCCGCGAGAGCGGGGAAGAGGAGGCAGTAAAGGCCGCCTCGGGATGCGACGCCGTGGTAATTGCCGCGGGCGCCTCTGTGCGCGCCTGTGATGCGCTAAAAGAGCTTGCCAAGACCGTCCCCGTGATTACCATGATGACGGGCCGCGACTATCTTCCCGAGGCCGTAAACATTACCGTCGACTACCGCGAGATAGGCGAGCTCGCGGGCGACATCGCCTCGCTCATAGTCGGCAAGGGCGGCGTCACCGCAGTTATTTCGGGACTTTCCGAGACCTCTCTCCATACCTGTAACGTCGAGGGCTTCCGTTCGGCCGCCGCCAGATTCGGCTTTCTCGTCGCCGACGTCCGCAACAGCGACGACGGCTACGCCTCGATATACGAAAACGCCCTCGCAATAGCAGGAAATAAGGACGTCAAAGCGGTCTTCGTCACGACGTCGCTTGCCGTCGCCGCCTGCGACGCTTTTCTGAAGCGAGACAGGGAAGATATAGGCGTCATAGCCGTCGACGCGACG
>JAEEIO010000066.1 GCA_016281405.1 Clostridiales bacterium
GCCGCGGGGTCGCCCTTGGCGCCGTCGTAGCGGTAGTCGTAGACGCCGCCGTCGAAAACGCCGTGCTTCTTTTCGAGCATCGCGGCCACGGGCGGCGGCAAAACGCCGTTCATCCTTGCCTTAAACCGCTCTTTAACGGTGTCGAGATCGGCGCTCGCGAGTATTTTCACGGCGCCCTCGGGCAAAAGCCCGGTATGGCGGGGCTCGGTGATGACGTATATCACGTTTTCGCCCGTTACGGCCTCAGAAAGCTTTTTCTTAAAGACCGCCTCGGCCTCGGCCTCGCTTTTGGCAAGTCTGTAATAGTCGCGGCCCGAAACGATTTCGCCGCCGACTGCCTTTTTCAGTTCGCTCGCGAGAGTCGACTTGCCCGTGCAGTTTTCGCCTATAATCGCAAATACCATTTTTTACTCCTTAGAAATCCGTGTTTTCAAACCGCTTTTCCGCCTTTTTGCAGGCAAGAACGGTGACTCCGACGAAGACGGCGGCCGCTGCCGCGAGGGCGATAAATCCGACGCCCGAGTTTTCAAAGGTCGCCGTGTTGAGGAACTCAAGTCCGGGGAAGTAGTGGAGCGCCTCGCCGACGCCGATAATAAGGAAGCAGACTACGCTGTAAATTATAAACGGCACGCCCGCCTTGTAGGAGGTCTTGAAAAATCCGCCGACGAAAACGAGGTTATAGGCCGCGAAAACGATAAGCGAGAAGGCAAGAAAGAGGCCGTTCGCGTTCATAAGCGGATTTTCCGCGCTCGCCTCGCTCAAAAACGCCATCCTGACTAAAGTCACCGCCGCTTGTAATATAAACGCGGCCGTCTCCAGAAGCGAGACGAATAAAAACTTCGCCTTAACGACGTCTTTTTTCCTGACGGGCAGTAAAAGCGAAAAGATAATATCGTTCATCTCGCGCCAGTTGATAAACGAGTAGAAGATCCCCAGCGTCACGAAAAAGGAGCCGACGAGTAACGGATACCCCTGCGGTATCAGGGTGATAAACGCTCCCGCGACGAAGACGAAGGAGAGGGGCGAGGCGGCAAGACGCGCCTCCTTAATCAGCAATTTTTTCATATAAACTCTCCTTTTCGCAGTCGACCATTATGTCCTCGAGACTTTTGCCGCCGTGCCGCGCCGTGAACTCCGCAAGCGGCTCCGACGATGCTAAAAGCCTGCCCTTCGAGATGTAGGTTATGAGGTCGGCGCATTTTTCGAGGTCGGTGGTGATGTGGGTGGAAAAAAGTATCGCCACGCCGTGATTTTTCAGAAAGGTAAAGGCGTCAAGCAGCTCCGCGCGCGAGACGGGGTCGAGGCCGCTTGTCGGCTCGTCTAAAATCATGATCTCGGCGCGATGCGAAAGCGCGAGCACAAGGCTGAGTTTGACCCGCATACCCTCCGAAAGCTGTAAAGGCGTCTTTTGGGGGTCTATCGAGAAGGCGTCCAGATACTTTTTGCACTCCTTTTCGTCCCAGTTATCGTAAAACGAGGACGTCACCCGAAGCAGTTCCGAAATCTTTTTCCGCTTGTAATAGTCGACTGCGCCGCCCGCGTAGCCGACGCGGTTTTTTATTTCGCGCTCGTTTCCGTTTACGTCGAGCCCGAAAAATCTGATTTCGCCGCTGTCGGGTCGGACGATATTCAGAATCGACTTGAGCGTCGTCGTCTTACCCGCGCCGTTTCGCCCGATAAAGCCCATGACCGTCCCTTTATCGAGTGAAAACGAGACGTCGCGAAGTTCAAACGACGGGTATTTTTTACACAGGTTCTTAACCTCTAAAATCGCCATTTATAAACCTCTTTCCGTAATTTCGCTATATTCTATTATAGTCTTAAACGCGTCCTCTGTCAAGGCTTCGGACGTAGCGCACGGATCGAATGAAAAAAGAAAAGCACCGAGAAAATCGATGCTTATCCGCGGCTACTATTTAATAATGCAGTTTTTCAAAGCATACTCAATTAGAATGTTTATTAACTCGTTTCTTGAACGGTTAGTATCTTTTGACAGTTTATCAAGGTCGGCCACGGTTTCGTCTTTGAGACGAACGGAAAATGTTTTATAGCCGTCTTCGCCGCGCAACTGCTTCTTCATAATTATTAAAGGCTCTTTCATTATTCTCCTCCTTTTTTTATAATTATAACTTGACAGTCATATTAAATATATGTTATAATACATAACATAAAATATGTTATAGAAAAGAGGAAAATAATGACAAAGGAAGAAATCATGGCAGCAGTCAAGCCGGCAATCTGCTCGCAACTCAAAAGCCCGGCGTCCGCGCAGTTCCCTGACGAATTAATCAAAATCAGCGGAAACGACGCAATAGGTTATCACGTTGAAGGTTTTGTTGATTCGCAGAACGGTTACGGCGCGATGATAAGAAACGACTTTACGGCAGACGTATCTGTGTCTAATGGTTATCCTGTTGTGACCAGTTCGAGCGTCGCTCAGAAGACGACAAAGAGTAATGCGAAAACATTTATAATTATCTTTATTGCTTTATCTGTTTTAACCAGCCTTTTTGCGTGGCTTTCGACGATTGCCGATTGGAGCATAATCAGCTGCGCAATGAGATATTAGGAGGTATTATTATGGCTTTTCAACGTTATGACGGCTATGCGGGTAGTGTCCCGCAGCAATTTGTCGACAGGAGCATCCCGATTTGCCCGTTTTGCGGCACATCCCATCCCCATTGGGGAGTTGATATCAGCATCGAGTTTAAAATTGACGGAACCCAGTATCGTTACATGTGCGAACAATGTCACGGTGTTTTGGAAACAAACGCCAATGATGTAACGGGGCAGAGTTCTAATCCTTTTACGGCCACTGGACTTCGTAAAATGTTTGCTGGCAAAAAATCAAACACGGTTTACATCCGAGTAGTTTCTGCGGGCAATAACGGGGAATTAAAAGAATGCGTCGGTAAGGAATACACTCTAGAAGATATTAACCAAATGGCTTACCAAAAAGTTACGGGAAATAAGTAATAAAAAGATGAGAAACGGGGCGGCAAACAATGGTTGCCGCCCCGTTTTATTTTTTTCACTTTTTAGTTTTTAATCTTGAACGCAGTTCTCGTCTCACGCGGTTTATGTGCCGCTCGAAGTCGCCGTTTTCTATAAGCGCCGCGAGGACTAACTGCTCGTAGGTCGAAACGGTGCAGGAATAAAAACCCAGCTTTTCGTAAAAGACGTCCGCGAGCCTCTTCGGCATGACGGCGTAGCCGATGCGAAGTGACGGCGAAATGGTCTTCGAGAAGGTGTTAAGATAGATGACGTTTCCCTTTTTCGAAAGGGAATAGAGGGTGTCCTCGGGTTTACGGAAGACGGCAAACTCCGACTCGAAATCGTCCTCGATGATAAACCGCTCTCCCGCCTCGGCCCACCTTATATATTCGTGCCGTTTGGAGGCCGACGCCGTCACGCCGCTCGGGAAGCTTCGGTATGGCGTGGTGTGAAGCACGTCGGCCGCGGTCGCCGAAAGCGCCTTTGAATCGATGCCGTCGTGGGCGAGCGGCAGATATACGCATTTCGCCTCCGCCGCCATATAGACCCGCTCGATTTTCTCGTAAGAGGGCGACTCTATGCCGTAGACCCTTCCGCGCCCCAGAAGTTCGATTATAAGTCCGTAAAGGTATTCCGCGCCCGCGCCGATTACGATCTGCTCTTTTTCGACCCTTATGCCGCGGTTTCTCGCAAGATAAAGCCGTAAGGCCTCGCGAAGCTCGTCGCGCCCCGCGTTCGGGGACCGTTCGAGCACCGCCTCGCCCCTGTCGGTGAGAACGGCGCGAAGAGTCTTCGCCATCACCGAAAAGGGAAAGGCGGGACGTTCCGAAGAGGGCGGGGGATTATTAGACGCCGCTCTCCTCTCCGTCGGCGCGGCAAAGCCGTCGACGCTTCTGAAAACGACGAAATAGCCGCTTTTCTCCCTAGCCTCGACGTAGCCCTCGTCGCAAAGCAGGGCGTAGGTGTGCTCTACCGTCACGGTGCTCGTCCCCGAGTCGTCCGAAAGCGACCGCTTTGAGGGGAGCCTCGCGCCGAACTGATACGCGCCGTCGATTATGTCGTCCCGAAGCTGCCTGTAAAGCTGCAAATAGGCGGGACCCTTTCCCTTGTCGATTTTGTATCTCATCTGGTTATATAATTTTCTCTCTTTCTGATTATTTTAATATGTTCAGACATATTATATATTATATCCGACAAAATTGCAAGGGATGATTTTTATGCAGTTAAAATCGAGAAGAGACAGAGTTCTTTTAAGACTCGTCGTCACCGCCATGTTCATGGCGATAAACATCCTTCTCAGTATGAGCACCTTCAGCATACCCGTCCCGGGCGGACACCTTTATCTTAACGACATCGTCATTTCGCTCTCGTCGATACTCCTTGGCCCCGTCTACGCCTTCGTGGCGGGCGGCGTCGGAGCGTTCCTCGGCGACCTGTTCTTTTATCCCAAGGCGATGTTCGTCTCGCTCATCGTCCGCGGACTTCAGGCGGTCGTCATATCCGTCGTTTCACACTACGTGCTTAAAAAGCACCCGATAGTCGCCTCGGGGATAGGCGTCACCCTCGGCGCGATAATAAACGTCGTCGGCTACACCTTCCTAAAACCGTGGTTTTACAGCTTCGTCACGGGCTCCTTCGAGGCCGCTTTTGCCGACGCCGTAATAAAGCTTCCGTGGCAGATACTCATGGCGGTCGGCGGCGCCGTTATCGGCATGATAATCTGCTGGCCCTGCGGCATCCATAAACTTTACGATAAGATGTTCGAAAGAAAATACTGAATATAAAAAAACAAAAAGCAGGTCGTAAGACCTGCTTTTTTCTTGTTATTTGATTTTATACACCGCGTTCAGCGTCCGCTCGGAGTCGCCGCCGACGTCGGCACAGAGGCTCCGCTCGAAAGCAAACCCCTCCCGCTCGAGGCAGACCTCCAGAAAGCAAAGGAAAATACCCATGTCGATACGGTTGAACCGAAGCATCCCGAAGGCCGACACGATGCCGCCGAGCCCCGTCTTGCCGCGGCGAAAGACCGAAATGCCGCCGTCGTTTTTCACGAGCCACGGCTGCGAATTGCATGCGCTCGGCGCGAAGCGGACGAGGTCGGTCACTCCCGCTAACTGCTCGCCCTCCCAGATCTCGTCAGCCGCCTTCCGCCTGAAATCGGCGGCGCCGCCACGGAACTTCGCGGGGTCGTCCACCTTGCGGACCGCGATCATTATGACGTATTCGAACCCTTCGGGCGCGGCTGCCTTCGGCTTGCCGATGCCGCACCAAAGCGTCCCGACGCCCTTTGAGACGAGCCACAGGTCGAGCTGTTCGCCGAGATAACCGACGTTCGGGAGGCACCCGTCCTTCGCCTCGCTGTAGATCAGCACGCAATACTCGGCGCCGAGACGGCAATTCGTCTCGCTTTCGCGGACGATTCTGATCTCCGTCTTTATTTCTGGGTAAAGCGGCTCAAAGCCTTGCCACGCCTTTTCGATATCCGAAAGCTCCGCAGCCGTCAGACTTTCGTCGCCGACGTCTTTGAAATAGTGAAAGGACCTTCTTCTTAAAATCTGCCCGTAAAGCTCGCCGTTCATTTTTACGCCTCTTTTCAAAAATGATTACACAGATATTCTACACGAAAACCGCGCCGTTTTCAACCGAAAATTAAAGAAGTCCGCCCGCGAAAGCGACCGGCCTCCCGAAAACAATATTCGGGAATTCGTAATTATAACAAGTTAAAATGTTAACTAACGCATGCAAGTCGGGGAAACGCGGCAAATTAAAACTTTTTATAACAAAAATATGTGTAAAAACGCCCCGAGAAACTATCAATTTGGTAAAATATGGGATTTAGCCCAACTTCGGATTTAAGCCGCGTCCCGTTTCTTCGCACGCCGACGCGGAGCGCGGCATAGAATAAAAATGTGCCGAAATCTCGCGGCCGTCGGAAACGAAACGGTCACCCGCGCGGGCGACGGCGCTTTTAATAGTTTCCCCGTCCGAAAGGGCGGGGAAACGCCGCGCGCGGGATAAATCCGTCCGCCGTAAAAAACAGCGCTTCAAACGCAAAATAGTGTTGACAGAAGGACTATTATTTGCTATAATATCATCACTGTTCGGTAGGTGTAGCCCAGCTGGTTAGAGCGTCGGATTGTGGTTCCGAATGTCGTGGGTTCGAATCCCACCTCCTACCCCATCGTCCCCGAAGCCTTGAAAAGCGGCTCAAATGCCCTATTATCAAAGGTTTCGGGGTTTTTCTTTGCCCGCCGCGAACACCCCAAAAACGCCCAAAAAAGCCCAAAAAACCTTAAAAAAGTTTCGCAGAAAATTACACAGTAAAAAACCGCCGTGCCTCTTGTAATGGTGCGGGTTTCGGGGTTCTGACCTTAAAAACGGGGTTTCGCAGTAAATAGGCAAAGAAAAAAGCGGGGCTTATTAGCCCCGCCCTTTCTTTCATCCGACTTTCTTTATACTGTCGGCGGCATCTGCGGCAAGATGGTAGATGCCTTGAGTCGATGCAAAAACAAGGAGACCGTTCAGGACGGCGAGAACGATGTTTTCCCACCCCGCGCCCTTCATTATGACCGCGACGAGAACGGTCAAGGCTTCACTCATAATGAGAGCGAAAAGCCTGATTGCCGTTGTCGAGGCGTTCGGTATGACGTATTTGAAGACCTGCGTGATGATGTTAACCACCAAGCAAGTCCCCGCGAAAGTGCCGATAATCTCCCATGTCAGCCAATCGTTCATGTTTTTATCCTCCGTATTTCAAAAGTGTTTTGATAGACGCCGAGATTTCGGCGAGCTTCTCATTGTCCTCCGAGATGGCGTGGAGCAGTTCAGCGTTCTCGGCTTTCGCCGCATCGAGTGCTTTTTCAAGGGCGGCGTTTTTGGCGAGTTCCTCCTCATATAGAGCCTTATAATCGACGGGTTCCGAGATATACGATATTCCTTCGTAGACGGCGGCGTAGTAATCGGTATTGTCGAGCGAGAAACGGCACCATATATAACCGTCGTTTTCGCACGTTGCAAACGCCGTATAAGAGCCTACGGGTAGCAAGCCCTTTTTATTATCGCCCTTTCTTTCGGGGCTTGTGCGGAACCACAGCGCGTTTCCTTGAACGCAAGAAAACGTAGAGCCTTCGGGAAGCGGTATCTCAACGTATGAGGGCATAGGTCTGACCTCTCCTTTCGGATCGTGAACGACGGTTTGCCCGTCGCCAAGATAGATATAGTCGCAAGGGTTGACGGCATACTTTGAGGTGTCGCCCGCATGGTATTGATAGTCGTCGGGAACTATCCAATATTGCAGTTCGAGGTGCGACCCCGTAGCCTCTCCGCTCTTGCCCTCGATACCGATGATGTCGCCCTTGCTTACCTTCGCGCCCTTCCCGACGCTTATCTTGCTGAAATGAAAGTAGCGGGAGATGACGGTCTTGCCGTTGATTTTGTGTCGGATGTTGAGCCATTTCAGTTTGGCGGGGTCGGTGGGATTTACGACCTCGGTCACCTCGCCGTCAAAGATGGCATAAATATACTTAATGCCCTTGTAATGCTTGTTTTGGTAGGCTATATCTATGCCGTAGTGTGTGCCGTATTTTTTCGGATAGTCGGGGTCTTTGTAGTATGTGGTAATGGCGACCGATGACTCGGGATAAATGGGATAGTCCATAATATCACCTCAATATCAGGGCGAGGAGAGCGCCGAGAGCGCCGCCGACGAACACGGAGATAATAACGGAAATTATCTGCCTTTTTATGAAGGTCGCCGTTTCGACGGGTTTATTCTCGAGCGCCTCGAGCCGCTTGCTTTGTTCGGCAAGTTCCTTTGCCATTGTTTCGACTCCGACCGCGAGACGGTCAACGGTGCGGGTCAAGTCCCTTATAGTCTTCTGTTCGTTCTCGACCTTTGCCACGCGGTCGAAAAGGGTCTTTATTTGTTCCTTATGAGCCGCGACTTCGATTTCTACGTCCATTACGACACCCCCGCTTCGTGGTAGGTTTTTATAAGGCTTTCGATGAGGTTAAGGCTCTGCCAATCGTTCGCCTTGTCAGGCGGCGAAGGCAAGGGCGGGTCAAGCGGCGTCCTCGGTATTGACTCCCGTATGTCGAGGAGGTCGGAGAGGATGGCGGCTATCTGCGAGGGCGTGGGTCTGTCCCCGACCGCAAAGGTCGGAGCCGACGCCACGGGGACGAGATATTCGTCGCCAAGCCACTCGATGCCCGTGCATATCCTGTTGAGGTCGGAGGCGTTGAGCGCTCCCTTTTGGTCGGTGGCGAGAGCGTTGAGGTCTGCCGAAACGACGCCCGTGCGTCGCCTTATTTTTTCTAATAGCCGTGCGAGCCTTTCCACGTCGGCGTAGGTGCGGTCGGTGATAAGTCCGAGGTCGTCGAGTGTCCTGACGTTCGCCGTGACGTTGACCGCCGCGCCCGAGGTCAGGGAGATTGTATTCGCGCCGATATTCGCCGTGAGGGTTTGAGCCGCTTCCGTGGTGGTAGTGGTCGCCGCGAGGGGGTAGTAGATGGTGAGCGGCGTATCGTTTGCCGCTTGGTCGGTAAGCCATTGTTTGAATAGCGAGACGGTCGTCAAGGGGCTATCCGCGCCGACGTAAAAATAGATCCAATTATTATTAGCCCCGAAACGCGCCCCTATCTCCGAAGTCGAGGTTATAGGGACGCCGTGAGAGCAAGCGCAGTTTGTGTTGAAGTTCATCGACGCCATCTCCGCGATTTGCGTCCGAAAGTAGTGCTGACCCGACGAGTAAATCCAAGACTCCGAGCCGTCGAATGCCTTTTGACCGACCTGTCGGATATATTCGCCGCTTTGACTGTCGTATGTGTCGGCTATGCCCTCGGCGGTTATCTTCCATAGCGAGGGCAGGTTGCCGAGGATGACGGCGCCCGAATTGTATCTCGCGTTTGCCCTGTAGGGATAAAGCGGGTTATCCATAGCCGCGCCCGTTCTTTGCTGAAGCTCGCGCCCCTCGAATACCACCGAGGGGATAGTCCCGCCGAAGCCGCTCCACTCAAGGAGGGTCGTTCCTGTTATGATCATTCGAGAGCCTCCACTTCTGCGGCGACTATGCCGCTTATAGTCAGGGTCATCTTGTAGATATTGCCCGTCAGGGTCGCCCAAGAGGTCGGCAAGGTCAGACGGTCGCCGAGTTTCTCGCCGTCCCATACAAAGCGCCCCTTCCACCGGTTGCGGCGGGCGTAGAAGGCGTAGACTCTTGAGAGTATACCCCCCGCTTGTATAAGCGGGACGAGAGTCGTGCCGTTGATGGTGACTTGCGCGGCGTTTCCTGTAGTCACATAGTTCGAGGTGAGCGTCGAGGTCGAATAGGCGTAGCGGATGTTGCCGATGACGACCATTCCGTCGGCGGCTTGGTAGTAGTCGTCCACGTTGTAGACCACCGCCGACTTCGGCGTGTCCGTGTCGATGGTCGCGCCCATATAGACCTTATCCTTGGGTTTCGTTCCCGAAGGCGAAGAAGGCGGGGCGTAAAGGTGAAGGTCAAGACCTTCCATCCTTGCCGAAGCGCCAAGACGGAAGAGGACTTGCTGAAGGGCGTTCCTTCGAGATTGCGTCTTGAGTATGCCTATGCAAGTCGCGTCGGCTATGTTGTCATAGACCACCGATAGTCCCGAGCCGCTCACAAGGGTCGAGATTATCGAATAAGCCGAAGCACCGACGCCCGTGTAGGCGGCGCCCGCGAAGTCCATATCCTGAAGTATGCCGATACCGTCAACGGCGTTAATTTGCCACCGCTTTTCGCTTATGCGGGAGACGGTGTCGAGGAAGTAGACGCCGAGGAGGACGTCGTCGTGCCATACGTCTATCCTCTGCCTTGACGCGAAGTAAGGCGAGATGTCGGTCGCAGAGGTCACCCGAAGGGTCGCTGTTCCGTAGGGAAGGCTCTCGGCGTCGAGGTCGCACTCCTTGACGAGCGTCTCGCTCTCGATGTCGTTGCCCGTGAAGGTCTTGATTTCGCCGACGACTATGCCGTCTATTTTCGCTCTCCGCAACGGGAGGGAGTTATTGACGATTATCTCGATGTTGTCGTAAGCGGATCCCGAATATTCGGCGTAGAAGATAGACTCGGTGCAAGTGTAGAGTTTGGACTCGAGAAGGGTCGCCCCGTCGTAATAATCGACGTAGAACTTGTAGAGGTAGTCGCCCGTTGCCGTGTCGAAAAGGAAGGTCAAGCCTTGCGTCTGCGGGGAGTCGAAGGTGACCGTCAACGAGGGCGCGGGGTTAAAGTTGGGATATACGACATAATTCCCGTTCCCGATCGCGCTCGACCAAAAAGGCACGTCCTCGGTTGACGCCTCGAAGGTGCCGTCGAGGAGGGTGTAGTTTCTTTCGAGGGAGATAAACTTTTTGCCCTGCCCGTTGAGGTTAAGGTCGGAGTAGGAGGTCGCGTCGGTCGACGCCGTAGTCATCGAGACGGGCGGGGTGATATGCCACAGTATCTTATTCAATCGTCACACCGTCCTTTGCGGTGCGACGGGTGAAAACGTGACCGATAAGCCTCTCCACCTTTTCGCGCCGAGTATGCCGTGGTAGGCGTCGCCGCCCGCCTGAATATAGCACTCGAAGGAGATGGTGGACTGACCGTAGGGGAGTTCCACGGTGTGGGTCTCCACAGGCGCCGAGATGGCGTCGAAGAAGCTGTCGTAGTCGGTCGGGTTTGCGGGGTTAGGCTCGACCTGCATAGAGAAGGCGTAGTCCGTGCCGATGAGGTCGAATATCCTCCGACCCGAGAGAGCCGTTCCCGCGTTTGCGCCTTCACGGATGGCGAAGGAACGAAGGAGAGTATCATAGACGACCCGCACGTCGTATTCGGTGCCGTCGAGTTTTATTTTCATCGTCATCTTGCATAACTCCTCACATTCGTCAAGGATATGCCGCGGCGGGCGTCTTCAAGCGAGATGGAAGGCTGAAGGACGCGTCCGACGCTTGCTAAATCACCGTTGAACTACACCGTTAATTTTGTGCCGCCATTGTTCGACTCATAACCCGCGCCGCCGCTCGAGAAAGACCTATTGTTAGATGCCGCGCCTTCTTCGGTGGTCGTGTCTGCGGGGTTATAGTCCCAAGGTTTAGGTCTACCCGCGTCTAACCATTTACGCATTTCTATACTTATCGCGTTGCCAGGGGCTATTATCCACCCCAAAACGCTCGTCCCGAGTTTCTCTTCGATGATGTCCTTGACTTTGACTATCGACTCGAAAAGGGCTTTGGCGAAGGCGTCGATGAACTCGGGGTCGAGAAGGACGCTATCGATTATTGTGGTCGCTATGTCGATAAGGGTCGGCAAGACTATTTCAAGAATAGCGGGAAGTTCCAAGAGTAAAGCCTTTATGAACTTCGTGACGGCGGGCATTGGAGTATTATTATTCTGGCAATCTTGACGATTCTAACCCATTGTTTGAAGAAATAAAGGATTATAAAGATTCCGCTGCAAAAATACATTATCATAGTTGGGAAAAGACTAGCAGTACAAATCCGACCTGTACTGAAAAAGGAACTACTGTTTACAAATGTTCCGGCTGTGGTGAAACGAGAACCGACGAAACAGCCGCGCTTGGTCACGATTGGAAAAGCGCAACGTGCACCGAACCGCGCACATGTAAACGGTGCGGAATGACAGCCGGTTCGGCTTTAGGGCATACGGACGGCACTAAATGTTCCAGATGCGGAGAAATACTTTTTAAACCAGTAACCTATAAAGGAAAAGGAGATAAAATAATAACTGAGTTCAATCTTCCAGAGGGCAAATACAAGATTTCCCTTACTGCAAAAAGGCCAAAAGACTCTTGGGGAAGCATAATAGTATTTATAAAATATGCTAATGAGAGATTGGCTACAAACTCTTTCTTATATGCAAGATGAGTTCAACGGATACATAGAAAGGCTGGTTAAGGCTGGTTGTATTGAAAAACGCGTTAGCGATGGCGTCACATACTATGACGCTACAATCCAGTCTAAAGATATAAACACCGCATTTATTCTCAAAGCCCTAAAAGCAATTTCGCAAGGAGTTTCCGAAGGAGCTACAACGGCAATACTTAATAAATTGGGAGCGTAGCTATGGCAGTATTCAAGTGTAAAATGTGCGGCGGCACGATAGAATTTGAACAAGGCGCGACGGTCGGCGTCTGCGACAGCTGCGGAACGAAACAGACTCTGCCCCGTCTGGACGACGACAGACGTGCGAACTTGTACGATCGCGCTAACCATTTCCGCCGGAATAACGAATTTGATAAAGCGGCTGCGATATATGAACAGATACTGAACGAGGATACGACCGACGCGGAAGTGTATTGGTCGCTCGTGCTATGTCAGTATGGTATTGAGTACGTGGAAGACCCCGCGACGCGTAAGCGCGTGCCGACGGTCAACCGCGCGCAGTTTACCTCCGTTTTCGACGACGATAACTACAAGTCTGCTCTCCAATATGCGGACGGCTATCAGCGCGAGCTCTACGAAAAAGAAGCGAAGACGATTAACGACATTCAGAAAGGCATCCTCGCTATTTCTCAAAAAGAGGAACCCTTTGACGTCTTTATCTGCTACAAGGAAACCGATAACAACGGTCGCCGCACGCCCGACAGCGTTTTAGCAAACGACCTGTATCACCAACTGACTCAGGAGGGCTTCAAGGTTTTCTTTGCCCGCATTACGCTGGAAGATAAGCTCGGCACGGCGTACGAGCCGTATATCTTCGCAGCGCTGAACAGCGCCAAAGTTATGGTCGTGCTCGGCACGAAACCGGAGCATTTCAATGCCGTGTGGGTCAAAAACGAATGGAGCCGTTATCTCGCGCTCGTTAAAAAGAGCGGCGGCAAGAAGATTCTGATACCCGCATACAAGGATATGAATCCATACGACCTGCCGGACGAGTTTTCGCATCTGCAGGCGCAGGATATGTCGAAACTTGGCTTCATGCAGGATTTGATACGTGGGATAAAGAAGATTGCAAAAGCCGACGAACCGAAAGCAATGGTCAAGGAAACTGTCGTCGTTGGCAGCAGCAACGCGAATGTTGCTCCGCTTCTGGAAAGAGCGTATCTTTTCCTCGAGGACGGCAAATGGCAGGACGCGAACATCTATTGCGAAAAAGTGCTCGACATCGACCCCAAGAACGCGGAAGCGTATCTCGGCAAGCTGATGGCTGACCTTCAGGTCAGAAGCCGCAAGCAACTTGCGGACTGCGCCGAGCCCTTTGACGATAAAGAGAACTACAGCAAAGTGATTCGCTTCGGCGACGAAAAGCTCGAAACCGAAATGCGAGGTTATATAGCTCATATCAACGAGCGCAACGAGAACGCCCATTTGACTAGCATCTATAACGGCGCGGTAGGCGCTATGAACGCTGCGGACAGCGAAGCGGCGTACAAAGCGGCTGCGGAAACGTTCAAAACGATCCCCTGTTTTAAGGACGCAGATTCACTTGCAGAGCAGTGTCTCGACAAAGCCGAGGTGTGCCGCAAGGACGCGATTTATGCCTCAGCACGCGCCGAACAGATAAAAAACAGTATTGCAGGCAGCGAAAGCGCAATAAAACTTTTTGAAAGCATTTCCGGTTGGAAAGACGCAGACGAACAGATAACCGCTTGCCGGAAAATGATCGAAGAAATAAAAGCAAAAGAAGAAGCCGATTTGTTGGAAGCGGCTCGCAAAGCCGAAGAACGACGTATTGTTGCGGAAAAAGCCGTAAAGAAGCGGAAAAAGATCATAGCGATAACCACGCCTATCGTTGTTGCTTGTATTGCATTTGTTATTGTTCTGACAACAGTCATAATCCCGAAACAAAAGCTGAACAAGGCAATGGGATTGTTAGATTCCGGCGATTACGAAGCGGCATATGCACTTTTAGAAGAAATCGGAAACAGCGATGCAATCGCATCAAGTAAGTACGACAGAGCGGTGGCACTGATTGATTCCGGTGATTACGAAGCGGCATATGCACTTTTAGAAGAAATCGGAAACAGTGATGCAATCGCATCAAGTAAGTACGACAGAGCGGTGGCACTGATTGATTCCGGCGATTACGAAGCGGCATATATACTGTTAAATGGACTGAATTACAAAGACAGCGCCGACAAAGCGGCTGAATGCTTGTTCTTGAAGCAAAAGGCTGGTTTGGCAAATGTCAAGGCGGGATCCACTATTAAATTTGGCTTTTACGAGCAAGACAACAA
>JAEEIO010000067.1 GCA_016281405.1 Clostridiales bacterium
CGCAGAATTCCATAATGCCGCCGCCCTTTTTGACGCACAGCTTGCAGACGCGGCAGGCGGATGAAATCTTGACTTCGCCGTCCTCGTAGCTTATGGCGTTAAAGGGACAGCAGGAGAGGAGCTTAACGAGGCTTTCGGGGTTTATGTTCTCTTTTTTAACTCTTAAATAGCCCATCTTGACCCCTCCTTATATAAACTTTTTCGAGGAGAGTATGCCGAAAAGCTTTTCGGTAAGCTCTTCGCCGCTTCCTTCGAATATCTCTTTTTGCGTATTCTTCTCGGGAGGGAAGATCCTTTCGACCTGCGTCGGCGAGCCGTTCAGGCCGTAGTGGGTGGCCTCCTGGTCGGCGAAATCGGCAAGCGAAACGACGCGGATGAGAGCCGACAGGTCGCCGAGCTCCTTGCCGCGCTTATATGAGGGAAGACGGGGCGTCGCAATGTCGCCGTCGACCGAGATGAGGCAGGGAAAAGCCATATTCTGCACGACCGTTTTGCCGTCGCGGTTTACCGTGACGGTAAGGCCGTTATCGTTTAACTTAAGCTCGCAGGCGTTTGCGGTGTAGTCCATGCCGAGAAACTCCGAAAGCTCGGCTCCGACCTGCGCGGTGTCGCCGTCGGTCGTCTGCTTGCCGCAGATAACGAGGTCGGCCTTTCCGCAGAGTTTTACGGCCTGCGAAAGGGTGTAGGACGTCGAAAGCACGTCGGCGCCCGCGAAACGTCTGTCGGTGACCAAAAGTCCGCCGTCGGCGCCCATCATCACGGCCTCCTCGAGGACGGATTTGGCCTGCGGCGGCCCCATGGTGACAGCCTTGACGGTGTCGTTTTCATTTTTCTTGAGACGGAGCGCCGTCTCTATAGCGAAAAGGTCGTAGGGGTTCATTTTACCCTTGACGCCGCTTCTTTTGAGCACGCCGGTCTCGGGGTCGACCTCGACCTGAGTGCTCTGCGGCACCTGTTTGATACAGACTATGATGTCCAAATAGCGCACCTCCGAAAAAGAGATTTTAGAATAACAGTAATATTATATAATAAATAACGGCATTTTACAATGCTTTTTTGCTATATTTCGCCGTTTTTAAGGGCGTCCGCAAGACTCTTCGCGGTTTTTTTGTCAAGGCCTTTTATAGAGAGTATTTCCTCCTCGGAAGCGGCGCGAAGGGCGGCCATGCTTTTGAAGCGGGCGAGGACGAGGCGGGCCTTTTTCGGCCCCATGCCCTCGATTTTCTGAAGCGTTAGCCCTTTTACCGACTGCGACCTCTTTTGCTTGTGATAGCTTATCGCAAATCTGTGGACTTCGTCCTGCATTCTGCTTAACTCCGTCCAAAGCTCCCTGCGGTCGGCGAGCCTTATCTCGCTCGCCTCGGTGACGAGCGACTTGGTGCGGTGGTGCGAGTCCTTTTTAAGTCCCGCCACCGGCACCGAAAGACCTCTTTTTTCGACCTCGGCGGCTATGATGTTCATCTGCGCCCTGCCGCCGTCGGCAAGTATCAGGTCGGGAAGGACGGTAAAGCCCTCCTTGCCCGAAAGGTAGTCGTCTAGCCGACGCGAGATCATTTCGCGCGTGGCCGCGGCGTCGTCGCCCGCCGTCTCGGCCGCGATGGCGAAGCGGCGGTAATCGCTCTTTTTCGGCTTGAAATCCTCGAAGACGGTCATGCCGCCGACGGTGTCCGACCCCGCCGTGTGCGAAATGTCGAACATCTCTATCCTGCGGGGCGCCGTCTCTAAGCCGAGAAGACGGTAAAGGTCGTCAGCCGCCCTTTCGGAGCGCTGCCAGTTTTGCTCATAGCCTATGAGATACTCTTTGGCGTTTTCAAGCGAATAAGACAAGATCGAGTCGCCCGTCGACCCCTTTTTCGGCACGGTAAGAGATATCTTTTTCCCTGTTTTTTCAAAGAGAAAATCCGAAAAAAGCTCTGCCTCCGAAAGCGGCTCCGAGAGATATATCTTTCTCGGGAGCGCCTCGGCCGACGAGTAATGACTCAATAAAAACTGAAAGAGAAGCGAGCTGTCGCCGTCGGCGGCGGTCGGCACGTCGAGCGTCGCCGAGAGCATGACGCCGTTTCGGACGGGGAGCACGCAGACGGCCATATTGCTCTCGCTTCGCACCACGCCCACGGCGTCGACGCTTTTCGCCTCTTTGAAAATTATCTTCTGACTGTCGCCTATCTTTTCAAGGGCGGCGAGTCTGTCGCGGTAAAAGGCCGCTTTTTCAAAGTCGAGCCGCTCGGAAGCTTTTTCCATTTCATCGGTCAGCTTTGCGGCCACTCCCTCGGTGTCGCCTTTCAAGAAACGCACGGCGCCGTCCACGGCCTCTGCGTAGTCCTTTTCGCTCACCTTGCCCGTGCACGGGCCGAGACAGCGGCCTATGTGGTAGCAAAGGCAGGGCCTCTCCTTCGGGACGACCTTCCCGCACTCGGGGAGCATAAAGACCCGCCCCGCGCTGTCCAAAAGGCTTTTGGCGGTGCCTTTTGTGTAATACGGCCCGAAAAACACCTTTGCCGACGGCTTCCTGTCGGCCACGCGCAGGAC
>JAEEIO010000068.1 GCA_016281405.1 Clostridiales bacterium
CGCAACTCCTTTGAAAACGGCGTTCTCACCGGCAAGGGCATAAGCTACGGCGGTTCGCTCATCCGTCCCGAAGCCACCGGCTACGGCGCGGTCTACTATCTCTGCGAAGTCCTTAAACACGAGAAGGACACCTTAAAGGGCAAAACGGTCGTCATCTCCGGCTTCGGCAACGTCGCCTGGGGCGTCGCCAAGAAGGTCGCCGAGCTCGGCGGCAAGGTCGTGACCCTCGCGGGCCCCGACGGCTACGTCTACGATCCCAAGGGCATTACGACCGCCAAAAAGATAGATTACATGCTCGAAATGAGATCCAGCGGCAGAAACAAAGCGCAGGATTACGCCGACAAATTCGGCGTCAAGTTCTTCCCCGGCGAGAAGCCCTGGGGCGTCAAAGCCGATATTTACATGCCCTGCGCCTATCAGAACGAGATAGACATGAAGGAAGCCAAGCAGATAGTCGCAAGCGGCGCCAAGTATTACATTGAGGTCGCCAATATGCCTACGACCAACAAGGCTCTCGCCTTCATCCAGAAGAGCGGTCTTATCGTCGCTCCCTCCAAGGCGGTCAACGCCGGCGGCGTCGCCGTTTCCGGCCTCGAAATGAGCCAGAACTCCGAGCGTATCGCCTGGAGCGCGGACGACGTCGACCGTCAGCTCCACACCATCATGATCAATATCCACGCGGCAAGCGTCAAGGCCGCCGAGGAATGCGGCTTGGGCTACGACCTCGTCTCCGGCGCGAACCTCGCGGGCTTCAAGAAGGTCGCGGACGCAATGATGGCGGAAGGCATAGTCTGATCCCGCGAAAAATAATCTCAAAAGCAGGTGATTTTCACCTGCTTTTGTTGTATAATCTAATCGGTGATATATTTGCGCTGTTTTGAAGAATACGATAAATGGATCAAAAGTCCCTTTCTCTCGGAAAAAGAAAAGTGCGAGCTTTCCGCCCTTTCCGAAAAGGAGATCGCCGAAAGATTCTCGGAGGAGATATCCTTCGGCACGGCAGGGCTGCGGGGAATAGCCGAAACGGGGCTTTCGCGCCTCAACGTCTTTACCCTTTCCCGCGCGGTAAAGGCGCTTGCCGAAACGCTTGAGCGCGGCACGGTCGTTATCTGCCGCGACGCGCGTCTTTCTTCCGAAGAGCTTGCCCGCGCCTGTGCCTGCGTTTTATGCGAGCGCGGGTTTTCGGTGATATATTTCAAAGACCCGCGCCCCACGCCCGAGCTTTCCTTCGCCGTGCCCTTTTATAAGGCGGACGCCGGCATAAATATCACGGCGAGCCACAATCCGAAGGAATACAACGGCTGCAAGTTTTACAAAAAAAGCGGAGCGCAGATGGGCAAAAGCGAAACGGAAAAAATTGCCCTCGCGATGAAAAAGCTTCCTTTTCTTGATAAGCGACCCGACGGTTTTGACTCTTACCTGAAAAAAGGGCTCATAAAATACGCCGATTGCGACGAAGCGTATATTAAACGCGTGCTTTCCCGCGCGCTTGATAAAGAAGTCCTCGCGAAAACCCCTCTGAAAGCCGTTTATACGGCGTTTTGCGGAGTAGGCGGCAGCATTCTGCCCGAGGTCTTTTCGCGCGCGGGCTTCAAAAACCTTTATTGCGAGCCGCTCGAGCTTATACCCGACGGCGATTTCCCGGGTCTTGAGTCCTTAAACCCCGAAAACGGCGCCGGCTTTGCGCGCGCCGAAAAGCTTTGCCGCGAAAAAGGCGCCGATCTTGTGATCGCCACCGACCCGGACGCCGACCGTATGTCGGTCGAGATACCCTCCGGGAGCGGCTATCGGCATCTTACCGGAAACGAAACGGGCGCTCTGCTTCTTTACTACATAATAAAAACAAAAAAACGCCTCGGGCTTATGCCCGAAAAGCCCTTCGCCGTAAAAACGATAGTTTCGTCTCCGCTTATTGACAGAATGTGCGAAAAAGAGGGCGTTATATGCCATTCGACCTTTACCGGCTTCAAAAATATCGCCGAAAAGCTCGAAAGTGAAGACCCCGAAAACTGCGTTTTCTGCTTTGAAGAGGCCATCGGATATATGACCGACCCCTGTATTCGCGACAAGGACGGCGTTTCCGCGGCGCTTCTTTTCTGCGAGGCGGCGGCAAGCTTTCTTGCCCGCGGAAAGAGCCCCTCCGACCTTCTTTCCGACATTTACGCGGAATACGGCGAATACCGTGAAAAAACGCTTAACGTGTATTACGAGGGCGCGGACGGCGCGTTGACAATGGCGAAAATAATGTCGTTTTTGCGCGAAAACCCGCCGAAAGAACTTTGCGGCGACGAGGTCGTAACATTCTGCGACTACCTTACGGGCAAAAACACCCGTATATCGGGCGAAAACGTGCTCGAACTGCGCCTGCGCTCAAAAAGCCGCGTTCTCATCCGTCCGTCGGGCACCGAGCCGAAAATAAAAATATACGCCCACGCCGAAGGGCTCGACCCCGTCTCCCTCGCCGAAGCGTTAAAAGAATATATGAAAGGCGGCGCAAACGGATAAAAAAAGCATTTCGCGCCGCAGACGCGCGCCCGATCCCCGGCGGAAAAACATAACGATAAACTATTAAAAATAAAAGGAGAAAAAAATGGATACTTTCAAAAAAGCGGTCGAAAAGCACAAACAAATGATCCTTGACGCCGAGCGTCACATCTGGAACAACCCCGAAACGGGCTTCCGCGAATGGAAAACTCACGCTTACCTTAAAGAAAAATACGAAGCTCTGGGCTATACTCTGCACGAGGCGGGAAACGTACCCGGCTTTTACACCGATATCGACACGGGCAGACCGGGGCCCAAAATACTCGTTTTCGGCGAGCTTGACGGTCTTTTGATACCGAACCATCCCGAATGCGACAAGGAAACGGGCGCCGTTCACGCCTGCGGACACAACGCTCAGTGCGCCGCGCTTCTGGGCCTTGCCGCGGCGCTGCGCGAGGAAGGCGTTTTAGACGGTCTCTGCGGCTCGGTGCGCCTTTGCGCCGTGCCCGCCGAGGAGGGAATTGAACTTGAATACCGCAGAGAGCTGAAAAAAGCCGGCGTCATAAAGTTTTTAAGCGGAAAAGCCGAATTTATATCACGCGGGTATCTCGACGACTGCGACATAGCTTTTATGGTGCATACGACGAGCGGCGATCCGGGGCGCCTTTCCTGCGGTCTCGGCAACAACGGCGTTATCGTAAAGAACTTCGTCTTTAAGGGCAAGGCGGCGCACGCCGGCGGAAGCCCCCACAACGGGATAAACGCTCTTTACGCCGCAAACGTCGGTCTTTCCGCCGTAAACGCCCTGCGCGAGACCTTCCTTGACTATGAGACCATTCGTTTCCACCCGATAATCACCGAAGGCGGCGCCTCGGTAAACGCCATACCCGACAGGGTCGCCCTCGAAAGCTACGTAAGAGGCAAGACGATAGAAGCGCTCAACCGCGAAAACAAAAAGATAAACCGCGCGCTTGCGGGCGGCGCGGCTTCACTCGGCGCGTCTCTCTTCGTATCCGACTCCTGCGGATATTTCCCCAATAAAAACGACCTTAACCTTCGCGAGGCGGCAAGGGCGGCGATGCTCAAAACGACCGACCCCGAAAAGGTCAATATCTACAACTCATACAGCACGGGAAGCACCGATATGGGCGACGTTTCCTCGCTTATGCCCACGATACACCCTTACGCCACGGGTTCAAAGGGCTCGGCGCACAGTAATAATTATTATATCGCCGACCCCGTTTCCGCCTGCGTCATGTCGGCGGAGTTCCAGCTGAGGCTTATCTGCGAGCTTTTGTCAGACGACGCCTCGGAGGCGAAAAAAATAACCGACGCTTTCACGCCCGTTTTCAAAAACAGCCGCGAATACGTCGATTTCCTCTCGACCATGGACCATGAATTTGAGGCGGTCGCATATAACGAGGACGGAAGCATAACGATAAACGTATAAAGGAGCTTAAAATGAAGAAAAAGCTTTTGGGCAAGACGGGTCTTTACGTTACGGAAAACGGCTTCGGCGCCCTGCCCATCCAGCGCGTGTCCTTCGACGATGCGCGCGAAATACTCCGCTGCGCCTACGACAGCGGGATAAACTTTTACGACACGGCGCGCTTTTACACCGACAGCGAGGAAAAAATAGGCTATTCTCTCTCCGATGTGCGCAACGAAATATATATCGCCACCAAAAGCATGGGCAGAACGCGCGACGCGGCTCTTTCCGACCTCGATATATCCCTTC
>JAEEIO010000069.1 GCA_016281405.1 Clostridiales bacterium
AGCACCGACGCAGACTCCCTTATCTGCGAGACGCTGCCCGCGGAGGTCGAGGTGTTGTCGCTGTAAATAGTCTGTATTGAATCGATTATCACCATCGAAGGTTTTAGTTTTTCGACAGTCTCGACTATCCTTTCGGCGTTGGTCTCCGAAAGGACGAAAAGATTTTCGGACGAGATGCCGAGTCTGTCGGCGCGAAGTTTAAGCTGTCCGCGGGACTCCTCGCCGCTGACGTAAAGGGTGGTGAGCTTTTTTGAAAGCTTGCCGCACATCTGGAGCAAAAGGGTCGATTTGCCGATGCCGGGGTCGCCGCCGAGGAGTATAAGCGAGCCTTTGACGATGCCGCCGCCGAGAACTCTGTCGAACTCCGAAAATCCGCTATTATAGCGAATCTCCTCGCCCGCCGTTATGTCGTTCAAGCGAAGAGGCTCCGAAAAGGCCGCGGTCTGCTTTTTAGGCGCGGCTTTTTTGACGGAAACGTCGACCGTCTCCTCCTCGAGGCTGTTCCATGCGCCGCACGTCGGGCATTTACCCGACCATTTCATAAAGGTCGAGCCGCACTGCGAACAGACGTATTGGGTTTTAAGTTTGACTTCCGCCATTTTCGGTTTCCTCCGTTGTCAATGTATCGACGTATCCTTTGAATATAGCCATGGCGATCTTTAACCGATAGACGCCGCTTTGAAGCAATTCCCTTTCGGCGGCGTTTGAAATAAAGCCGCATTCGGCAAGAAGAACGGGACACGATACGTTTCGGTAAAGATAGAACGAATCGGAGATCTGCTTGACGCCGCGGGTGTTTTCCGGTTGTAAAGTCTTAAAGCTTGTCATAACTCTGTCGGCAAGCTTTCTCGCTTTGTCGCCGTTTTTCCAGAACATCTGCGCGCCGAAGTATTTTTCGCTCTGATATTTGTTTACGTGGACGCTTATAAGCGTTCCGTTTTCGTAGGAGTTTATTATTTTTACGCGGTTATCCATGTCCTCCCGCTTGTTAAAGCGGGGGCCGTCGCAAAGCGCGGCGCCGTCTTTTCTCGTAAGCGCAGTTTCAAAGCCGAAAAGCCGAAAAAGCGTATCGAGCTTTAGAGCAATATCGAGAGTTATGTCTTTTTCCACCGCGCCGTATGCCGAAGCGCCTCCGTCAAGGCCGCCGTGACCCGCGTCGATTATTATCACTTCGGCCGAAACGTTTCGCGTCATATATATTATAGCAGATAAAATATAAAAAATCAAAGCGCACTTTTTAAGTTTTGACAAAAAAGATCGCCTCCGACGGATCTTATTCCCGCCGGAGGCGTTCTATGCTTGTTATTCCTTTTCCCCGCCGACCCCGAACAGCTTTTTAAGTATACCGCAAAACAGTTTGGGCGGCTTTATTACCACTATCTTCATCAAAAAACTCCTTTCAGAAAAAGAACATGCATCCGCCGATCACGATAATCGCTACCGCGAGCACCACGACGAGCAGCGTTGACGGCAGTATTATCGTAAACAGCACGCCCGCCGCGAGCGCTATGATTATTATTGCGATAAGGACCTTGAGAAAGTTCACCGTGCGCGCCCCTCCGTTCCCTTTTCTCTTACCATTTTATGCGAAAGAGCGGCAAAGGGGACAAAAAAGACCGACGTCGGTCGGTCTTAATATCTTTTCAGCGAGGCGAAGGCTTCGTAGAACTTCAAATAGCTTTTATATCGGGACGGCGCGATCTTCCCGTCTTTAAGCGCCCTGCAGACTTCGCACCCTTTGGTGCCCTCAAGATGAAGGCAGTCGACGAAGCGGCATTGTCCGAACTCCGAGAACTCCGGAAAGAGATCTTTTATATCCTCCTTCGAGGCGTCGATACACATTGTTATATCGAGCGACGAAAAACCGGGAGTATCCGCTATAAAGCCGTTTTCCGACCTGAAAAGCGTGGCGCGTCGGGTGGTGTTCATCCCCCTGCCGAGTTTTTCCGAAAGGGGTCCGACGGCGCTTTCGGCGCCATCACAAAGGCGGTTTAACAACGTCGATTTGCCGACGCCCGAAAAGCCCGTAAGGACGGCGAGTTTGCCTGATATGAGGTTCTTTATATTATTTACGCCCTCGGCGTCGGCGTTTGAAACGACGAAGACTTTATATCCCGCGTTTTTGTAAACGTCCGATACGGAAGCGTCGGTCGCGATATCGCTTTTCGTAAATATAATTACCGGCTCGACGCCGTAATGCTCGCATATCGCCGTCATTTTATCTATGTTTTCGGGGTCGGGCGGCGGAGACGAAAGAGAGGAGACGATAAGCATTATATCGACGTTTGAAACGGCGGGACGGATAAAGGTGTTTTTTCGTTCTCTTATAGCCGTCACGTTGCCCTCTTTTTCGGCTATGACGTCGAAGTCGACAACGTCGCCGGCCTTCGGGAAAAGGCTGTTTTTACGGAATACGCCCTTGACGGCGCAGTCGAAGACCCCGCCGTCCGCGTAAACGGCGCATCTTCCGCTTATGGCCTCGATTACTCTACCCGTCATCAGCCGTTATTTTCGGCGCCGCCGTTATCAGCGGGGCCTTCCGAGACGACTATCGTCACCTTGGTCTGCTTTGCGACCTGAGTGAAGGGCGCGATGCTCTGCGATATGACAGAGTTGACCTTGACGGTGTCGGACTTCTCGTATTCGACGAGCACGACGAGCTCGGCCGCGCTTATGGAGTTTATGGCGTCGTTGACGTCCGAACCGAGGACGTTAGGCACCTTGACGAGCTGTATCTGCTTTCCCTTGCTGACGACGAGGGTTATCTCAGTGCCGTAGGGCGCGCTCGTGCCGTCGGCGGGGTCGCAGGAGATTATCTTCTTTTCGCCCACGGTGTCGCTGAATTCATATTCGGTTTTAGTTAAGAAACCGAGATTTTGAAGTATTTTAACCGCCGATTCGACATCCTCTCCGACGAGTTTGGGGATAGTCGTGACTTTAATCCCCTTGCTGACGGTGAGCGTGACGACGGTCCCCTCGGGGACTTTGGTGCTGCGGTCGGGCGACTGGCCCGTGATAACGCCCTTTTCGTAATTGCCGCTATACGACTCCTCGGTGACGAAGGTGAACTTGTTTTTATACTCTTCGCTGTCGACGACGTCGGCCGAAAGTCTGCCGACGAAATTCGGCACCTCGACGTAGCCGTGAGAGGCCGATTCGATTATATCGTTGACGAAATACCAGACTCCGAGCGAGAAAGCGACGCCGAGCACGATACCGATAAGAACGGGTATCGAGAAAAGCATATTGTGTCGGCGGAAAAAGTTTTTCTTCTTGTTTTTCTTTTTCAATTCCTTCATCCTCTGCTTTTCGGCCGCGTCGAGAGAGTCGTTCACAAACTTGTAGTTGAAGACGGTCATGGGGTTTTCCCTTACCTTCATGAGCGCTTCGCGCATCTCCTCGGCGGACGAGTAGCGGTTTTCGGGACGCTTGCTTATGGCCTTTAAGACTATTTCCTCGAGTCCCTTCGGGATAGACGGATTGTATTCGCTCGGCTTTTTAGGGACTTCGTTTATTTGCTTCAAAGCTATCTCAACGGGTGTCTCGCCTTCGAAGGGGAGCTTGCCCGTGAGCATTTCGTAAAGGGTAATGCCCAACGAATAGATATCGGATTTCTCGTCGACCTTATTCTTGCTCGCCTGCTCGGGGCTGATATAGTGGACGGTGCCTATCGCCTTGTCTGCAATGGTGACGGTGTCAAACCGCTGAAAGCGGGCGATGCCGAAATCTGCGACCTTTATGGTGCCGTCGGGCAGCAGCATAATGTTATGCGGCTTGACGTCGCGGTGGATTATTCCCTTTTCATGGGCGTGCTGAAGGCCTTTCAGTATCTGGTCGGTGAAGAAAACGCTTTCGCGCCAGTCGAGCGCGCCGCGCTTGCTCATATACTGCTTTAAGGTTATGCCGTCGACGTATTCCATCACGATATACTGAACGTCGTCGCTTATATGGACGTCCAGAACGTCGACGATATTCTTATGCGAAAGCATGGAGATAACGCGCGACTCGTTGATGAAGCGGGTCTTGAAGGTGTCGTTATTGAACTCCTCTTTGAGAAGCTTGACGGCGACCTCGCGGTTGTTGTAAATATCGACGGCCTTATAGACTATCGACATGCCGCCGATGCCTATGACCTCGGTTATTTTATATTTGTCGTTTAAGACCTTGCCTATGAACTTATCTATTTCGCTCATTTCAGCCTCCGTAAATAACGGCGGTGATGTTATCCGTGCCGCCCTTGTTTATGGCGTTCGAGACGAGCGCCGAAACGCAGTCTTCCGTCACTTTGTAACGGAAAACTATATCGAATATTTCAAGATCGGAAAGCATATTCGAAAGTCCGTCGGAGCAAAGCAAAAGTTTTCTGCCGTTCAGAAAGTCGGCTTTGACGGTCTGCTCGACCTCTTCGTGAATGCCGACGGCGTTTGTTATTATGTTTTTCTGCGGGTGGTTTTCGGCCTCCTCGGGCGTAAGTTTGCCGAGGTCGACCATCTCCTGCACGAAGCTGTGGTCTTTGGTGAGCCTTACGGCGGCGGTATCGTCGATGGCGTATATGCGGCTGTCGCCGAGGTGGGTATAGAAAAACCTGTTATCTCTTATTATGACGAGCGCCAGCGTAGTCCCCATACCGCTTAAACTCTCATCGTTTTCCGAGAGAGCCAGTATAGTCTTATTTGCCGTCTCGGTGGCGGTTTTAACGGCGCGGACGACGTCCTGCTCGGTCATGTCTTCTGTCAGCAAGTCCGTAAGCACTTTTCTTACGGTCTTGACGCAGACGTCGGAGGCGACTTTGCCGCCCTTCGCACCGCCCATGCCGTCGCAGACGACGAGGCAGACGGCTCCGCCGGTCTCGAAGCAGTCGAATTTGTCCTGATTTTCTTTTCTTACCTTACCGATGTCAGTTCTGCCGTAATACATTCATATCACCCGCAGTCTCTTTGTGGTCTCTTCGGAGCTGTCCGCAGGAGGCGTTTATATCGCTTCCGAGAGTTCTTCTTACCGTCGCAGTTATTCCTTTTGAAAGGAGTATCTCTTCGAAGTCCTTTACCCTTTTGGCGTTAGACGCCCTTTGGTCCTTCCCTTTTACGGCGTTTACGGGGATAAGGTTGACGTGCGCGAGCCTGTTTTTCAAAAGCGCCGCAAGCTCTAAGGCGTCGGAGGCGTTATCGTTTACGCCGGAGATCAGAGTATACTCGTAAGATATTCTTTTATTCGTTTTGGAAACGTAATAATCGCAGGCGGCCATAAGCTCGTTCACGCCGTATTTTTTATTTACGGGCATCAGCTTCGAACGCTTTTCATCGTTAGGGGCGTGGAGCGAGACCGAAAGAGTTATCTGAAGTTTCATATCGGCAAGCTCTCTTATCCGCTCGCAAAGGCCGCTCGTCGAGACCGAAATGTGCCTGTGGCTCATATTTATTCCGTTTTCATCGTTTATGTTAGTGAGAAAACGGACGAGATTGTCGAAGTTGTCGAGCGGTTCTCCTATTCCCATAATAACTATGTTCGATATGCCGCCCTCGGTGTCTCTGTCGGCGTACTGGAACTGCGCGAGCATTTCGCCCGCCGTGAGATTTCTGACGAGTCCGCCGACGGTCGAGGCGCAGAAGGAGCATCCCATACGGCACCCGACCTGCGAAGAGATACAGACCGAATTGCCGTGCTTGTATTTCATAACGATGGTCTCTATCATCTCGCCGTCCTCGAAGGAGAAGAGATATTTGACCGTGCCGTCGACGGCGGAGACGAGTTTTTTCTCGGGCGTCGCTTTGGGGATATAATAGTTTTCGCTTAAAAACGCCCGCATATCCTTCGGGAGATTTGTCATTTCGTCGAAGCTTTCGGTCTTATATATCCACGAAAAAAGCTGCTTGGCGCGAAATGACGGATATCCTGAAGATTTCATTATATCACATATTTCGCCGTATGTCATCGATTTTATGTCTTTTTTACTCATTGTCACTTTCCAGTCTTTATGAGTTTCGCGAAGAAAAAGCCTTCGCGGATGCCGTCCGGTATAACGGTTATCATATTTTCCTTGTCTATAACGCCCGCCGTCACGCCGCTTGAAACGCACTCGGCTTCCCCTGTTTCAATAAGCTTTTTGACTACGGCGCCGTTTTCGGCCTCGCGAAGCGTGCAGGTGGAATAGACGAGCGTTCCGCCCGTTTTCAAAAGCCTTAAGCAGTTTTTCGCTATGGCGAACTGCAAATCCGGGAGCTCTGAAAGTGAAGCTTCGTTTTTCAGTTTGATATACGGTCTTTTTCTTAAAAGCCCGAAGCCCGAGCACGGGACGTCGCAGATTATTCTGTCGTAGCGTTTTTCGCAGTCGTAGGTTTTCGCGTCGCCGACGCGGGTTTCTATTATATCGATGCCGAGCCGCCCGGCGCCGTCCCTGATTTTTGCGACCTTTTCTTCCGAGACGTCGAGGCAGTCGATATGTCCCACGTTATTCATAATTTCGGCGGCGGTAAAGCTTTTGCCGCCGGGAGAGGCGCAACAGTCGAGTATGGTTTCTCCCGCCTTTGGCGAAAGAGTTTCGACGCACATTTGCGACGAGAGGTTTTGAAAGTGGAACAGGCCGTTTTTGAAACGCTCGTCTTCCGAGACGGATCCGTCGAAAGTAAATACGGCGGCGGTATCGGTCAGGGGCGAAATGCGGCTTCCGTAAACCGAAGAGAGCGACGAAAGGTCGGTTTTAAGGGTGTTTACCCTTATTATGTCGGCAGTCTTTCGGGAAAAGCCCTCGCATATCTTTAAGGCGTTTTCTTTACCGTAATCGGCGGCAAGCGAGTTTATAAACCATTCGGGGAGCGAGTATTTCGCCGAAAGCGAAGAGGGCTTATAGTCGGCCGCCGAATTTAAGGCGGCCCGCAAAACGGCGTTAGTGAAGCCCGCGAGAGAGGGCGAAACAGTCTTTTTTGTTATTGCCACGGCCTCGTTTACCGCCGCGAAATCGGGGACGGCGTCAAGGTATAAAAGCTGATACAGCGCGGCTTTGAGGTTTGCCGCAAGAATGGGCCGCATTTTTGATACGGGCGTCTTCGAAACGAGGTTCAATCTGTCTGTGAGCTCCTCGTTTTTCTCTACGGCGCCGAGAACCAATCGGCGGCAAAGGTCGCGGTCGCGTTTATCATCCGAAGACATTGAGACGGCGTCTTCGACGTCGTAAAACTCGCCCTTAAAGACGGACGAGAGTATTCTGACGGCGGCAAGGCGCGGTGAGGCGTTTGATTTCATCTTCTGTTCCTGCTTAACAAAATGAGGCGGAGCAAGCTCATAAGAGATACCAAAAGCGCCGCGACGTAGGTCATGGCCGCCGCCGTGAGCACCTTTTTGACGCCCGCGAGTTCCTCTGCGGTAAATCTGCCGCTTCCCTCAAGTTCTTTTACGGCGCGTCTTGAAGCGTTGAACTCGACGGGGAGGGTGACGAGCTGAAAGAGTGTAGAGAAAGCGAAAAGAATAATTCCTATTAAGAAAAACACGGAAAAGCCGGTTATAAGCGCGAGAAATATAAGCGGAATAGAGAGCGACGAACCGAAATTTGTTATCGGTATAAGCGCAGCTCTGAACTTTATGGGCCCGTATCCGTCGGCGTATTGCATGGCGTGTCCGCACTCATGAGCGGCGACGCCGATGGCGGCGACCGAACGGGAGTCAATGACGCTTTCCGAGAGGCTGACGACATCGGTCGTCGGGTTATAGTTATCGGTAAGGTTGCCCGCGACGGCGGAAAGCCTCGTATTGAAAAGGCCGTGACGGCGAAGTATCTCGGCCGAGACATCGGCCGCAGTCATACCGCAGGAGGCGTTGATCTTCGAGTATTTCGCGAAGGTGGTTTTAACTTTTATCTGCGCGAAAAGCGAGAGCAAAACCGCGGGAATAACGAGGACAAGATAGTAAAAATAATCGTCGTACCAGATCACTGCGCGTTGCCTCCTCTCTGTCGGCGGCCCGCCATAAATGAAACGCCGTCCATCTCTTTTTTGCCTTCGGGACGAACTTTGGTGATTATCACCGAGCCGTCGCCGGTGCCGATTTTAAGCTCTTTGCCGTCGGGGATTACGCCGACGTCGAAAACGTCGTCGGAGCAAACGGCAAAAACGGGTTTCATGACCTTGCCTTCAAGCGTAAACCACGCGGCGGGATAGGGTGAAAGTCCTTTTATAAGAGCCGCGACGGCTTTTTTGCCTGTGGAAAAATCTATTTTGCAGGTCTCCTTATCGATCATAGGCGCGTAGCAGCTTTCGCCCGTCTGCTTGACGGGACTCGCTTTGCCGTTTTCGATAAGCTCAAGCGCTTCGACTACGGCGTCGGCGCCGAGGACGGAAAGCTCGTCGTGAAGCGAACCCGCCGTCGTATTTTCGGTTATCGGGACGCGTTTCTGAAGAAGCATATCGCCGGTGTCAAGTCCCTCGTCCATCTGCATTATCGTGACTCCGCTCTCTTTTTCGCCGTTCATGACGCACCGGTTTATGGGCGCGGCGCCTCTGTATTTCGGTAAGAGCGAGGCGTGGATGTTGACACAGCCGTATTTGGGCGCGTCGAGCACGTATTTAGGCAGTATTTTGCCGTAGGCGCAAACGACTATGACGTCCGGCTTTATTTCCGAAAGCATATCATAAAGCGCGCCGTCTTTAAGCGTAATCGGCTGAAATACGGGTATTCCGCGTTTCAAGGCCTCAACCTTTACAGGCGGAGGCGCCATTTCGTGGCCCCTGCCCTTCGGTTTGTCGGCTCTCGTGACGGCGGCCGCGATCTCGTGTTTCTCCGCAAGCTTCACAAGCGGTAAAACCGCGAAATCGGGCGTCCCCATATAGATTATTTTCATATTATCTCCGTCTTATTTAAGGTTTTTATCGGTTTCGGGATCGTAATAACGCTCTTTGATGTCGGTTATAAGTATGCCGTCGAGGTGGTCTATCTCATGGCAGGCGAGTTTGGCGTAGAAATCGGAAAAAGTGTAGACGTATTCGTTTCCGTCTCTGTCGGCCGCCCTGACCTTGACCTTTTTAGGTCTCTCGAGCACGCAGGTCTCGCCGGGACAGGAAAGGCATCCTTCGACGACCTTCTGCTTGCCGGAACGCAGAATTATCTCGGGGTTTATAAGCTCAAAATAGTTGTCGTCGTAGTCCATTATGACTACGCGGCGGAGTATGCCTACCTGAGGCGCGGCGAGTCCTACGCCGCCGCTTTCGGTGAGCGTTTCGTGCATATCGTCCAAAAGCGTGTGAAGTCTCTCGTTGAAATCAGTGACCTCTTTGCTCTTCTTGTGAAGAATCTCGTCCTCGCTCGTTATAATCGTTCTTAAAGCCATAATTTGCCTCCTACGCTATGTTTTCTGGGTTGTATTCAACCGACATCAGCACGTCCTGAAAGCGCTTTTCTCCGTCGAACCAGCTTGCCGCGCTTTCGGCAAGGTCGCAAAGATCCTTGTTTATTCTGCATTTCAGAACGAGTTTGTATTTATAGACGTTGTTGACCTTCAAGACCCTCGCCTGACTCGGGCCGAGTCCTATAAGCGGCATGTCGGGGTATTTAGTCGCCCTGACAATTACGCACTCGTTTGCGACGGCTTCGGCGGCCTCGCGGGCCAAGGCCTCGCGCTCCGACTCGAAAGTCATCTGACAAATATCGCAATAGGGCGGATAGGTGAGCTTTTTGCGAAGCTCTATTTCCTCTTTATAAAAGGCCTCGTAATTCTGCGTGACCGCGAGATTGAGGACGCGGTTGTCGGGCGCGTAGGTCTGCACTATGGCGCGTCCCGAAAGCTCGGCGCGCCCCGCCCTGCCTATGACCTGCGTTATTTGCGCGAAGGTCTTTTCGTTGGCCTTGTAATCGTCTGAATATATCGTGAAATCGGCAAGCAGCACGGCCGCGAGCGTGACGCGCGGGAAATCGAGTCCCTTCGCTATCATCTGCGTTCCGACAAGTATGTCGGCCTCGCCCGCGGCGAAAGCCGAGAGGATCTCGTCGTGGGAGTTTTTGCGGACGGTCGAGTCTGCGTCAAGCCGCATTATTCTCGCGTCCGGAAAAAGCAGTTCGAGTTCGCTCACGACCTTTTGAGTCCCCGTGCCGAAGAACTTGAGCGCCTTTTTGCCGCAGGTCGGGCAGACCTCGGTGAACTCGGTGCTGTAGCCGCAATGGTGGCACATAAGCCGTCTGTTCTCGGAGTGGTAGGTAAGCGAAATGGAGCATTTCGGGCAGGTGACGGCGTTGCCGCAGTTACGGCAGCTTATAAACCAGTTGTAGCTTCGGCGGTTAAGGAACAGAAGCGTCTGTTCTCCCCTTTTAAGATTGCCAGCTATCTCGTCGTAAAGCTTTTCGCTTATTATACCCGTGTTCCCTTTCGACTGTTCCTCCCGCATGTCGACGACGGTGACAGACGGAAGGGGCTCGCCGTTAAAACGCTTGGTAAGTTTGTATAGCCCGTAGGCGCCGCTCGCGGCCTTTGAATAGGTCGCCACCGACGGCGTCGCCGACGAAAAGACGACGGGACATTTATTGTATTTCCCTCTGAAGAGGGCGACGTCTCTCGCGCTGTAGCGTGGCGTCATTTCAGATTTATATGTGTGCTCCTGCTCTTCGTCGATTATTATGACGCCGACGTTAGAGACGGGCGCGAATATCGCCGAGCGGGTGCCGACGGCTATCACGGCGTCGCCGTTTTTGAGCCTTTTCCACTCGTCCGACCGCTCGCCCGCCGAAAGAGCGGAGTGAATTATCGCGATTTTTCTTCCGAATACCCTGTAAAATCTCGTTATCACCTGCGATGTGAGTGCGATCTCGGGCATAAGGACTATGGCGGTTTTGCCGGTATTTACGGCGTTCTCGCAGAGTTTAAGATAGATATGCGTTTTGCCGCTTCCCGTCACGCCGTAAAGGAGCAAGGGCGAAAAGCCTTCTTTTGATAAAATCCCCTCGAATGCGGCCTGCTGTTCGTCGTTCAAGACTATTTCCGCGGGAGACTCGCTCTCGGTGATTTTAGGAAGACGGTAAACCTGTTCGAG
>JAEEIO010000070.1 GCA_016281405.1 Clostridiales bacterium
GAGCCGCAGTAGAAAAGCTTTTCCCAGCCCTGCCGCTCTTCATCGTTGTTTTCCTCTTCGCCCGTCACTTTTTTGAGAAGGACTCTCTTGTTCGAGCCCGAAACGGCGCCGGTCTTCGCCTCGACCTCCGAAAGCTCTCTTACGACGAGCTTGCTTTCGTCGAAGGCGGGGACGACCTCCTTCCACGACGAGATGTCGAGGACGGAGAGATACTTATTTGCTATCTCAAGCCCTTTTTCGGTGTCGATATACTTGTAAAGCTCGTAAATCGGACGCTTTTCGCCGGGGGTCTCCTTCGTGCCGTCCCTGTTTCTGCGGACGCCCGTGCGGAAGTTCATCGCGGCCTCGGCTTCGTGGTCGACCATGCGGTAATACTGGAAGGAGTCAATGACGTCGTCGAAAAGGCACTCGTAATAGGCGTAGGCGAAGGCCGCCGCCTGAATCGCGCGGGGATTATCCTTCTCCGAGGTGCAGTTGAAGCCCTGCTCGGTGAGAATAACTCGCCGCGTTCCGCCCTTGTAATAGTTGTTTTCGCGGCGGAGATAATCGGTAAGGATATGCAGATTTTTGAAGTTGACGTAATCGGTGTCAACGTCCTCGGTGGCGTCCTTGTCCTGCCAGAACTTGGGACGGGCGAGAGTCTGCGGATAGGCGTGGTGGGCTATATTCCAGTTGTAGTCGCCCGACGCCTTGGAGTAGGCCGAAATGACGTCGAGAATAACGCGGTTGTCGTAGCGGTCTCTCGTCGTGGTGGGGAGGTCTCTGTCCCAAAGGGCGTCGAAGGAGACGTAGCTTCGGCCGTTTGCCGAAATGCGCCTTACGGTCATATCGAGTATGCGAAGCGCCCTCTCGTAGTCCCTTATAAAGAGGTTTACGGGGTAGTCGCCCATATCGTTCCAGGCGTAGGCCGAGCCGACCTCGTTGCCCATCATCCAGTTATAGACGGTGCCGTATTTCGCGTCGGGACGGGTGTAGCGCTCAACGACGTAGGATATTCTCGCCTCGATCTCCTCGCAGCCTTTTTTGGTGGTGGTGTTGAGGCCTATCGAGTTGCCCGTCATGGCGGCGTTGGGATGGTAAAGGTCCTTGAATTTGTCGGTCTTGTAGAGAATAAAGCCCATCGTTATAACGCAGCCCGAATCGGTCAGCGTTTTGACGATATTGTCGGCCACGTTTATATAACCGGTGTTGACGTAATAGGTGACGCCCTTGTATTCGTAAGGCTCGCCGACGCCGTCGTCTCTGAAAATGGCGTTAAGCTGTATGCCGCAGTTGCTGTGGCGGCATCCGAGCGCCGCCGCCTCGGAGTAGTTAGATTCGACGTGGAAGCCCTTTTTGGTTTTTACGTCGGGGAAAACAACGACGTTTTCCGCGAGTATTTCGGGGTTTTCGACGAATTTGAATTCGTCCAGAAGAGTGACGGCGCCGTCTTTTTCAAAGGTGACGGCGAACTTGTCGTAAATCGCGTCGCCGAGCGGATATAAAAACTCGAAAGAGGCCTTGTCGGCGGTCATCTCGGGCGTTTTGCCCTCGATGCCGTTTTCCCAGATACCAAGCCTGTAAAGGCGGACTTCGCCGCCCTCGGAGAAGACGTCGGCGTTGACCTCGCCCGCTATTCTTATATACTGTTTGTCGTCGGTGATCGTAAGCGGCTCCACCTTGCCGCCGTAATACATCCGCTGACGAAGCGTCGGCAAAAATCTCATTTCGGCGACCTCGAGAGTCCCCGACGCCGCGCCTTGCATTTCAAGCTTGACGGCGGTCACGACGCCGCCGAAGCTCGGGGCGCCCGCCAGAACGAGGTCGTTTACAATAAACTTATCGCCCTTTTCCACGGTGAAGACGAAGCTTTTGTCTTCGCTCCACTCGGGCGATGTCTCTGTCGTCCAGCTTATTTTCAGCTTATCCGAGTCGGTTGTGTTTTTGGCGTCGAAATAGACGGTTTTGAGTATCTCGGCGTCAAGCGTCAGCCCCGAAAGCTCGTAAGCCTCGCCCGCCGCGACCGAAAACTCTTTCCCCACGGCGCCTCCCGCGTTCATCATAACGGCATTCCTCCAAACAGATTTTACGGCCGTTTCGGCCACCATCCCGTCAAGAAATTCCTTTTCCTCAGGCGTTAAAGCCGAGGGCGATTCTTCCGCCGCAGCCGCGGCGGCGAAGACGGGCGAGAGGGCCGAGAAACAAAAGACTAAAAACAATAAAACGGCAACTGTTTTCTTCATTTCATCACATCCCGAAATAAGAATTGGTTTACCGTTTTATTTTAACAAATACGAGGCCGTTTTACAAGCCTTTTTATATTTTTTCAGCTTTGATTATCACCGCGGCGCCGTCCTTTACGGTGAATTTGACGTCAAAGCCTCCGAAAAGCGCGCCGTAGACCCTTTCGGGGTCTTTATCGTAGGCGGGACGCGGGTCTTCGGCGATAAACTCCGCCGCCGCCTCCGCCTTGTCGCCGAGCGCTTTTTTAGCCTCGTCCGACGTCTCGACCGTAAGCCGCTTTTTCCTCGTCTCGGCGGTATATCCCTCCGAGGCGTCGGGGCGGCAATCGGTGAAGGGGACGTAGGGCTTGATATCGTAGACGGGCGTGCCGTCCTTCATATCTATACCCGAAATTTCCAAAACCGTCCCGAGCTTTTTGTCGTGGGTTATCTTTTCAAGCCTCACGCAGGAAATCGCTATCGGGTTGGGGCGGTAAGGCGAACGCGACGCGAAGACCCCGACCCGCTTTTTACCGCCTAAGCGGGGCGGCCTCACGGTCGGCGAAAAGCTTTCGGTCTTGGTCTCCGAAAACTCCCAGATAACCCATATATGCGTAAACCCCTCGAGGCCTCTGAAGGCCTCGGGCACGGCGTATTCGGGCTCGAAAACGATCTTGCCCCTAAACTCCTCCGAAACGCCGCTTTGACGGGGAAGTCCGAACTTTTCGGAAAAACCGCATTCCACGCGGCCTATGGCTTTCATCTCATTCGTTCCTTTCAAGCGCCGCGCCGAGTAGTCCTCTGAAAAGCGGATGAGCGCGGTTCGGGCGGCTCTTGAACTCGGGGTGGAACTGGACGCCGATATAGAAGGGATGGCTTTCAACGCAGACCGCCTCGACTATCTCGCCGCGGGGTGACTGTCCGCAGACCGAAAGCCCCGCGCCCTCGAGCGCCTCTCTGTAATCGTTATTGTATTCGTAGCGGTGGCGGTGGCGCTCGGCTATCTCGCCGACGCCGTAAAGACGGGCCATAAGCGACCCTTCGGTTATCTTGCAGGGGTAATTCCCGAGCCTCATGGTGCCGCCCATCATTATGCCTTTATACTGGTCGGGCATGAAGTCTATGACGGGATGCGCGGTCTCGGGCGAAAACTCTCTCGAGTCGGCGTCGGCGTAGCCTAAAACGTTTCTCGCGTATTCGATAGTCAGAATTTGCATGCCGAGACAGATGCCGAGCATCGGCACGCCGTTTTCTCTCGCGTAGCGGGCGGTCTCTATCATGCCCGCGATGCCCCTGCCCCCGAATCCCCCGGGTATGACTATGCCCGAAACGCCTTTAAGCGTCTCTTTGACGTTTTCGGCGGTGATTTTTTCCGAGTCTATCCACTGGATGTCCGAAATCACGCCGTAGGAGTAGCCCGCGTGGCGAAGGGCCTCGGCGACCGAGATATAGGCGTCGTGAAGCGCGGTGTATTTGCCGACTATCGCGACCTTCACCTTCCTCTTTGCCGTCTTTATCTTGTGGACGGCCTCCTTCCAGTCGGTGAGGTCGGGGTCGTGTGAAAAAAGCCCAAGCGCCCGACATACGACGAAATCAAGCCCCTTTTCGTGGAGGAAAACGGGCGCCTCGTATAGGACGGGCAGAGTGAGATTCTCTATAACGCAGTCCTCGCGGACGTTGCAGAAAAGCGCGATTTTCTTGAGAAGCTCGGGCTCGAGCGGCTCGTCTGCCCTCGCCACTATGACGTCGGGCGAAATGCCGTGCGACTGAAGCTCCTTGACCGAGTGCTGGGTCGGCTTTGACTTGTGCTCGTCCGACCCCTTTAAGAAGGGGACGTAGCTTACGTGAATGTAAAGGCAGTTCTGTCTGCCCTCGTCGAGCGCCACCTGACGGGCGGCCTCCAAAAATGGCTGCGACTCTTTGTCGCCTATCGTGCCGCCTATCTCGGTTATCACGATGTCGGCGCCCGACTCCTTGGCGTTTGCGTAGATAAACGACTTTATCTCGTTGGTGACGTGGGGGATTATCTGCACCGTCTGCCCGAGATAGCCGCCCTC
>JAEEIO010000071.1 GCA_016281405.1 Clostridiales bacterium
ACGCCGAACCCGACGACTATGAACATATCTATAACGATGCCGTCGTCGAGATAGTCTATTTTAACGCCGTTCCCGAGGTTTTTCTTCTGAAAAAGCGCCTTTATGTCGCTCGCGGCGAACTTGCCCGTCACGTTGTTTATTCCTTCGGTCTCCTTCGCGGCGTTTATCGCGATGCCCGCCACGACGTCGCGGGATATCATGACGTTGACGTCGGTCTTATCTATCTGAAGCTTACCCATAAGATCTTTCCTTTCCGAGTTTCTTCGCTAAGAGTATATCACAAAAAGCGTAAAATAACAATAGATTTTCGAAAATTAACCGTTTTGACCGTCCTCGGCCTTTTCGGTCTCGGTCTCGGTCTCGGCCTCGGCCGCCCCGTTTTCGGGGACGTCCTCCGCCTTCGCGTTTTTCCTCACGGCGTCAAAGAGCGAGCCGCCCTCGACCGGCGCGTAGCCGCCCGTCGGAGCCTTGTCGCCGCGCTCCTTCAGAGCCTCCGCCTCGTCGCGGCGCACCGCGTCGACGGCCTTCTTCCAGCTCTTTCTGCCCGACTTCACAGGCGCGGGCTTTTCTTTTTCTTTCGATTCCTCAACGGTCTCCTCGACCGTCTTGCCTTCGCCGAGCTTTTTGAGATTGCGGTAAGTCTGGAAGGCGACGCTTAAGTCGTCGTATTCGTATTTCTCGGCCTCTTTTTTACGCCTCGGCTTGAGATAGAATATCTCGAGCGCGATCATGCCGCCGACGGCGACGGGAAGCTCGATGATGCGGAGCACGAGGCTAACGACGGTGTTGTCGTAGTAAAAACTGCCGTTAACGGGCGCCCCGAACCAGAAACCCTGCTCGGTAATGGCCGCGAGAATCACGAACGCGCCCATAAGCACGGCGGCGACTTTCGACGCGAAAGCGTTTCCGCCCTTCGCGTAGATAAAGTTTACCGTAAACAAGGCGGCGAGATAGAGAAAATGTATCATAAAAAGCAGGGTGGGGCCGGGCGTGGCGTGATAGGCCGAGGCGTCCGCCGCGACCGTCACGAGCAAAGCGATATAAACGACAAGATCGAGGATTACCGCCAAAACGCCCCTGTTTGCCGACTTCGCCGTCAACCTTCTCACCCTTTCATTTTATTCGTGTAAGAGATATTATATATCATTTTTTCAAAACCTTCAAGTAAAATTTATTATAAATCGGGAATAACGACGTCCCGAAAGCGCAAAATAGCAAAAAAAGGGGGACGAAAGTATGAAAAAAGCTATGATACTTATAATCACGGTCTGCGCCGCGGTGACGGCGGCGGCGACAGTCACGGCCGCATCGGAGGCAAAGAGAAGCGATGGACTTCGGCGCGAGCTTCGCTCGTCGTTTTACGAAAGCCTTTCCGAGGCCGAGGAAAGCCTGCTCGCAGTTTCCGAAAACGCCGACGCGGCCTCCGCGGCTGTATCCGACGGCTTTTTCGCCGTGTCCCTAAACAAGCTGTCCTCCTCCGCCGCGAGAGCCTCGGCGGCTCTTCGCGCCCTCCCCTCCGGGGACGGCGCCGTCGACCGCGTGAGCGGTCGCCTCGCGGCGGCGGGCGACTACGCCGCCGTTCTTTTGAAAAACGCCGCCTCGGGCCGCGCGCCCTCCAAAACCGACCGCGAAAACCTTGCCGCCATAGCCTCGGCCTCCGAAAGCCTCGGGGAGGCCTTTTCGTCCTTAAAGGCCGACGCCGAGGCTTGCCGCCTCGACCTTTCCGAGCTTTCCTGCTTTGAAAAAAGCGAAGGTAAGCGTCTCTCCGAGGCCGTCTCGGCGCTTGCCGACTGCGCCTCCCTTTTCCCGCGCCTCGAATACGACGGCGCCTTTTCGGATGCGAAAAAACCCCTCCCGTCCTACGCCGCCGCCTCCGAAAGTCCCCTCGAAGAGAGTGAAATAACCTTCGCGGCCGCCTCTTTCTTAGGGCTTGAAACTCTTTCGGACGGCGAGCCTTACGGCGAGCTCGGCCGCCTCCGCATCTTTCGAGACGGCGACCGCGCCGCAGTCTTCACCGACGGCGGCAAGCTCTACTCCTATATTTCCGAGCCTCGCTACGGCGACGCGAAAATATCCGCCTCCGAGGCGGTAAAGATCGCCGAAGATTTCGTAAAAAAGCAGGGGTTTTCCGATATCTTTGCCTCCGAGGTCAAAACCGAAGACGGCGCCGCCCTCGTCACCCTCCACGCCGTCCGCGGCGGCCTCTACTGCCGCCCCGACGAAATGACCGTCCGCGTCTCGCTCTCGGACGGCGAAATATCCTCCTTTTTCGCCTCGTCCTACCATGCCAACCGTAAAGACCGCTCTCCCGATTTCGCAAAAACCGAGGCCGACGCCATGGAGACGCTCAAAGACCTCGACGTCGTCTCGCTCCGTAGGGCCGTCGCCCTCTCCGAGGGCGGACTTGAATACGCCTGCTACGAAGCGAGAGTAAGACCCGCGGGCGACGGCTACGAGCGGATAATCGTTCTGGACGCTTCCGACCTCTCCGAACGCTCGGTCCGCGTCCTCTCCGACGCCTCCGCGACTGTTTTTTGATGCGAAAATGTAAAAAAACAGTTCACAAACGTGACAAACGTGATATAATATAATAAATTATATTCACGGAGGTCATAAAAATGGCATTTTGCGAAAAGTGCGGCGCCGCGCTTGAAGACGGCGCAAAGATCTGCCCCAACTGCGGAGCAGGCAGGGAAGAGGCCCAAAAGGCCGAAGCCCCCGCGGCGAAACCCGTTGAAAACGAAGACGTCAAAGCAAACAAGGGCGCGGCGATAGTCTCCTATATCTTCCCGCTCACCCTCGTCACCATGTTTGCGACAAAGGGCTCGAAATTCGCCCGATTCCACTTAGACCAATCGCTCTTTTGCTACATACTTTACCTCGCGGGCAGCTTCGCGATAAAACTGTTAAGCAATATCTTCGTCTACGGTTTCAATATGATATCGGGCGGTGCGGCTATTGCCGTCAACACCGTATTCCAGATCATAAACTGGCTGTGGCTCGCCTTCGTCGTCGTGCTTCTCGTCATCGGCATAGTTTTTGCCGCGCAGGGCAAGACCGAGGAGCTGTTCCTCTACAAAGCCTTCCGCGCCCTCAAGGCGAAGCTCGCCGCCGTAAAGGACGACCCGAACGGCGTCCCCGTAAGCGAGGATATGAAGGAAAGAATTATCTGCGCCCTCGCCTATATTCCGCCTTTCTTCTTCCTTCCGCTCATCTTCTTCAGAAAGGATAATAAGTTCGCCCGATTCCACGCCAATCAGGCGCTGATATTCAATATCGCCGTCATAGTGATTTTAGGCGTTATGCTCGGCATAGAGTGCATCTGGAACTTTGTGCCCTTCACCTCGAGGATCCTTATGTCGATAGTCGGCATAATAACGAGCCTTATTTACAACGTCATTTTCTTCGCCGCGCAGATGGCCGTCGTCCTCGGCTTCATGAACGCCGGATTCGGCAGAACGAAAGCCGTCGGTTTCTTAAAGAACGTAAAGATCTTCAAATGATTTCAAAAGCCCGCCTCGGCGGGCTTTTTTCTTGCATAAAAAGCATTTTCGTGATATCATATAATCATCACGATACGGAGACGTTTTATGGAAGACTACGCAACCCTCGCCGTCCGCAAGCGGACGAGACACGAAATAAGCCTCGCGCAGATCGTGCCGATCGTCTGCCTCCTCACGGGCGTCGCCATAATTTTTTTACTGCCGCTCACCCTGCAGCTGATTTATCTCGCCGTCTGCGCCGCGCAGGGCGTCGAAGCCGCGATGGACGGCTATCTCGATTTCGTCGGGCCGCTTCTTTCGGGGAACGCCGCGCTCATACTCGAAATGGCGCTTTCGTTCCTTCTTCTCGCGCCGGGCGCCCTTATCTACGGCATAATGAAGCGTAAAAAGGGCGTAAAACTGTTAGGCACGGCAAAAGCCCCCTTTTACGCCTTCGTCGCCTGCTTTTTCGCCGCGACGGCCGCGGGCAACGTCGTCGGCAATATCACCGACGCCTTCATAACCCTGCTTCAGGGACTCGGCTTAAATCCCGCCGTCCCCGATTTCAGCCCGCCCGACTCGATAACCTCCGACCCGTTTACCGTAATTCTTTACGTCGTCAGCGTCTCGGTCATTCCCGCTTTTTTAGAGGAGTTCACCTTCCGCGGCGTCTATATCTGCGACCTCAAGAGGCGCGCGCCCTACGCGGCGATGTTTCTTTCGGGGCTCGCCTTCAGCTTCGCCCACGGCAACCTCGCGCAGATCCCCTCGGCCTTCGTTTTCGGACTTATAGTCGCATACTTCGTCATAAGATTTGACTGTATATGGATCGGCGTCGTCGCCCATTTCTTAAACAATCTCATATCCGTCCTCACGCTCGGCGCCTTCTCCTTCTGGGGCGGCAGCGAGGCTGCGGAAGCCGTGATACTCTCCGTCTACAACCTCGCGCAGACGGTCGTACTCGTCGGCGGCATAGCGTCGGCCGTCCTCTTCCTCGCGCTAAACGGCTTCAAGCTCAGAGACAGCGGTTACGGCGGCTACGGCGGATGGGCCTCGGTCGGCGCCGTCTTCAAGACTCCCGGATTTTATATCATGCTCGCCGCCGCGCTTATCTATTTCATTTTGAATAATATCTTTGCATGACGGAGGATGCCATGACCGAAGACGAAAAATATATGAAAGCGGCCATACGTCAGGCGCGCCTCGCCGCAAAAGACGGCGACGTCCCCGTCGGATGCGTCATAGTCCGCGACGGCGTAATAATAGCCCGCGCCCGCAACGAGCGTGAAAAAAAGCGTAACGCCCTCTGCCACGCGGAACTCACGGCGATTTCCCGCGCCTGCAAGCGGCTCGGAGGCTGGCGGCTTATAAACTGCGCTCTTTACGTCACCCTCGAACCGTGTCCGATGTGCGCCGCCGCCATAAGAGAAGCGAGAATAGAGCGCGTCGTTTACGGCGCCCCCGCGGTCTACTCCGACGGCCGCCGCTCCCCGCAGACAGCTCCCGCCCCCGCCGTGACGGGAGGCGTCTCCGAAGCCGAGTGCGCCGCCCTCGTAAAGGACTTTTGCAAATCCATAAGAAAAGCCCCGAAATTATCAAATAATTAACGTTTCAGGGCTAAATACCTTAACTTTTAATTTCGTATATATTCAAAATACATTATTTTTACATTAATTTTATTGTTTTACCTTGACACGGGGCGTGTCAATCAATATAATGTATACAACTAATAATAGGAGGAACTATCAATGGACAAATTACTCGAAAAAGTCTATAGCATGACCCCCGAAGATACCGAAAGATGTAAGCCCCATCTTATGATAGGCGGCGGACATCCCGGCCCCACCCTCTGCACCGGTAAAGGCATCAGAGTCACCGACATCAACCACAAGACCTACATCGACTGCACCTCGCAGTCCTGGGCTCTTTATCTCGGCTACGCCAACGAAGAGATAAGAGAGATCGTCTACGAGCACATGGGCCACCTCGGCGCCCACATCCACCAGGGCTTCAACACCCAGGTCAGATACGCTCTCGCCGAAAAGCTCACCTCGATAGCCCCGAAGGATTTGAACCGCGTCTCCTTCACCGCTTCTTCCGGCCTCGGCATCGAAGCCGCCATGAAGATAGCCCTCAAGAACGTCCCCGGTTCGAGAAAGTTCATCGTCCTTGACGACGCCTATCACGGCAACTCTCTCACCACCGCCGCCGCCTCCTGGACCTCCACCAAGGCCAAGGGCGACTTCACCGGCGTAAAGACCTTCGCGAACGGCCTTAACGACCTCTTCATCAGAGTCCCCAATCCCTACCTCTATCACTGGACCAAGACCGAGAACCCCGAAGACTGCATCGACTACTGCCTCGACGCGATGAAGAACGCGCTTCAAAGAGAAGTCTGCGGCCAGGTCGCGGGCATCATCCTCGAACCCATCCAGGCTTCGGGCGGCCAGATCCCGCTTCCGAAGAGATATCTTGAAGGCGTCAGAAAACTCGCCGACGAGTTCGGCTGCCTCCTCATCTACGATGAGATCCAGACCTACTGCCGCATAGGCGAATACTTCGCCGCCATCCACTACGACGTCGAGCCCGACGTCATCTGCCTCGGCAAGGCGCTCGGCGCCGGCTTCCCGATGGCCGCCATCATCATCCACGACAGACTCGAAGGCTTCTCGATGAACGCCGAAGAGCTCCACACCTTCGCCAACAACTCCGTTTCGCAGATCTGCGCTCTTAAGCAGCTCGAGATCATCGAGAGAGACCACCTCCTCGAGAACACCAAGAAGGTCGGTAAGATCCTCGGCGACGGCATCAAGGGTATGATGAAAGAGTTCCCCGAAATCGGCGACGTCCGTCAGGTCGGTCTCCACATCGGCGTTGAAATGGTCAAGGATCCCGTGACCAAGGAGCCCCTCCTCGCGGCCGACACCATCAGAGCCCGCGCCATGGAGAACGGACTTATCCTCGGCACCGCCGGCTTCAGAAAGAACATCCTCAAGGTAAAGCCTCCGCTCATCACCACCCCCGAAGACGCGGCGGAAATACTCGACAAGTGGGAAACCGCTCTTAAGCTGGCCCTCAGATAACCGCACATTAAAAACGATGCCACTCATAGTTTTATGCGTGGCATCTGTTTTAAGAAAAGGAGTAATAGCAATGTTTGAAATATCCTTAAAAGGCAAGACCGCCCTTATCACCGGCTCGGCGAGAGGCATAGGCGCCGAGATAGCCCGTCAGTTCGCCAAAGCGGGCGCCAACATAGTCGTCAACTACATCGACATCCCCGCCGACCAGGAGGCCTGGCCCAAGCTCGTCGACGAGCTCAAGGCCGAGGGAGTCGACGCCATAGCAGTCTGCGCCGACGTCTCCAACGAGGAGCAGGTCAACGCCATGGTCCAAAAGGCCAACGAGCATTTCGGCGGCGTCGATATCCTCGTCCATAACGCCGGCATCACCCCCGTCTGCAAGCTCGAAGAGATGCCCACCAGCCTTTGGAAGAAGTGCCTCGGCATTATGCTCGACGGCGCCTTCTACTGCACCAGAGCGGTCCTCCCCTACATGCTTTCCAAGAAATGCGGCAAAATACTCATGATATCCTCCAACTGCGCCGTCAACGGCGGCGGCGGTTCGGTCGGATACCCCGCGGCCAAAGCGGGCGTCGAGGGCATAGTCAAGACGCTTGTCAACGCCTACGCCGCCGAAGGCATCCGCGCCAACGTCATCCAGCCCGCCGTTATAGATACCGACCTCTTCCGTCAGAGATACGACACCGACGAGAAGGTCGCCGAATACGGCAAGAAGCAGCCCGTCGGCCACGTCGGCAAGCCGATAGACATCGCCAACTGCGCCGTCTTCCTCTGCTCCGACAAGGCGGAATACATCTGCGGCGCGACCATCCCGGTCGACGGCGCGAGGACCTATTACAAGAAGTAATTTCAGGAAAAAAGCGGGCGTTTGGGCGCCCTCACATAGGGAGAAGGCAGGTTTTGCGCGGCCCTTTTCCGCCCATACTGCGTCAAAAAGAAGCGGCAATACGGCAAGTATTGCCGCTCCCTTTTTTCTTGTCTGGACGAAAAATTTCTCACGCAAAACTGCTTTGCACCGTAAGGCAAAGATTTTTGTGCGAGACGCGAAAAAGGCGGCGGAGCATACTGGCGTATGCCCGCCGCCTTTGACAAAGTATTCGCGCGAAAAGATTGCCTTACGGCTACCTCATCCCTGTGTGAGGTCGCCCTTAAGCGACCGCTTTTTTTATTGACTTTGCACCGCGTTGAAACATAAAATAACCGCTTCTCGTTTTACGGGCTTTCGCCCTTGCAACTTTACTGTATTTTATGTTAAAATAATTATAATAAAAACGCCGCGTTGTAGCGGCGTCGGGGTGATATTTTGAATTACAGATCAGCCGAAAACGGCATTATAACTCCCGTAGAGACCGTCGTAAAGGTAAAAGGCCTTGAAAAAAGCGTCAGAATACTCCACGTCACCGACGTCCACCTCTGCCTCTCGGACGGCAGCGAACGCCAAGACAGGGAAGAGCTAAACGTCAAAAGAGCCGAGCTATTTACCAAGGACGGCGTAAAAAGCGACGAGCGCTTTCCTCTCTATTTCGAGCTTGCCTCGGAGGCAAACTGCGACGCCGTAATTATGACGGGCGACGTAGCCGACGAGCCCTTTCCGAAAAACATAAGAGTGATAGAAGACGCCGTCAAGGCGTCGCCCGTGCCCGCGCTGTTTTGCGTCGGCAACCACGACTGGTGCTTTTTCGACGGTTACCGCACCGCCGACGCGGCAAGAGACTACCTGCCTCTTTATAAAAAGCTTTGCGGCGGCGACGTCGACCATAATATCACGGAAATAGGCGGGCTTGCCGTCCTTACGCTTCATAACGGAAACGACACCTTCACCGCCCCGCAGATTGACGCGCTCGACGGGCTTACGAAGAAGGATAAGCCCGTCGTGATCTGCTTCCACGTCCCTATCAGGCAGGAGGGGCTTTCGCCGCTCGCGGCGGCGTTCTGGGGAGCGGACAACTGTCTCGGCGAGGGCGGCGCGGCAAACACCCCCGAGACCGCCCGCTTTATAAATCTTATAAAGGAGCGTTCCGATAAAATCGCCGCCGTCATCTGCGGACACCTTCACTTTTCTCACGAGGAGCCGCTTTTTAACACGGTGCAGATAGTGACGGGCCTTGCCGCCTTCGGCCAGTGCCGAATAATCACCTTCGAGCCGATCGACTGACATAAAAACATCACCGCCGTCCTTTAGGCGGTGCGGACAAGGGATGTATAGGTTTTACGCGGCCCTTTTCCGTTCATACTGTGTTAAAAAGAAGCGGCCATACGTCAAGTATGGCCGCTCCCTTTTGCCTTGTCTGAACGAAAAATTACTCGCGTAAAACTGCATCGCATCGCCCGAGCGAGAGATTTTCCGCGCGAGACGCGAAAAAAGCGGCGGAGCATACTGACGTATGCCCGCCGTCTTTGACAAAGTATCGCACGAAAAGATCCGCTCCGGCGGCTATAAATCCCTTATTCGCACCGCCTTTCGGACGGCGGCTTATTTATTCAACTCTCTTCAAACTGCATCTGATAGAGCTTTCTGTAGTAGCCGTGATTTGCAAGAAGCTTCTGGTGCGAACCTTTTTCAATAACCCTGCCGCCTTGCAAAACTATAATCTGATCGGCGCGACCATCCCGGTCGACGGCGCGAGAACCTACTACAAGAAGTAACCCGAAACCGAAAAACACCGTCCCTCCCGGGGCGGTGTTTGCGTTTTATTCTTTTAACTGCTGATAATAAGAACTGATAAATCTGTTATTATTGACAAAAACCATTTAATATGCTATAATACCATTAAAAAGATGAAAGAAAAATGCTTATGAAAAAGTCAGCAATAATCATTATAACACTTTTGGCGCTATGCCTTTCTTCATGCAATCCCGAATTGCCGCCCGCGTCGTCTGTGCCGTCATCCGACGCGACGTCGTCGGATTCAACAGTGTCTTCCGAACCCGACGTTCCTTCTTCAGACGCGACGTCATCCGACGTCGTTTCCGACCCCGAAGACGATTTCCCCGAGGAGCTGCGGCTGCTTAAAAGCCTTATTTATGTAAATAACGGGGTGGAAAAACGCTTCGACTTCACGCGCGAGACTTTGGGCGACCTTGAAATAACCGACATAAAAAGAGAGACCGTCTCTTTGAGCGATCGTGTTAGCACGACTGTCTCATGGCTGAACGACGCAGTAGTTTTAAAAACAAAAATGGCGGGCGGAGATTTTAGGAATAGTATATATAAAGTCACCTTCACCGTGATAAACAGCGGCAAGACCGACCTTCCGCTCGGAGAGGTCACCGCCTACGTTTTACAGGATCATAGCGGCGGCGGAAGACTTGATATCGACGGTTTTATCGATTATATCGACAGCTTTGTGACGGAAGAGAACGCAAAACTCATCGATTACCGTAGCTGGCCTTTTGCCGCGGTAGGAAACTGCCTTAATCTGCTTTACCAAAAATACGGTCTCGTCGAGTTCGACAGCTTTGAAAACGTCGATATTTCAACGGCCGTTATACCGCTTCCCGAAACTATATGCGTGAATTCCTACACCGACGAGCAGGCGGCTGAAGCGATAAAGGACGCAAATAAATACATAGAGGCGGTTTTCGGAGTGGCCGATTACATAAGCGGCAGAAATTATGACGAAGGTTGCTTCTACAGCAAAGACGGTAAACCGCTGAAATACGTATATATGGGCGAGACAGACTACGAACACGGCCCCGCTTACAAGGTTTTTGAAAACGGACTTGCGATGACGGGTTTTGAAAAAGACGGCGACACCGTCCGCGTCACTTACACCTCATTTTACGACACTCTCGGCTTTTTCGAAAATTACCGTTATTGCCTCACTTTCAAGGAGACCGACGTTAAGGATTCATACGGCGTCCCCTATTTAAGAATA
>JAEEIO010000006.1 GCA_016281405.1 Clostridiales bacterium
ACGGCTATCAGCTTGCCGTCGCCCGCTATGACCACGAGGCAGAAGGCGCCCTTGAGCTCGCTCGCGGCCGCGACGACGCCCTTGGTGGCGCTGTTGAAGCAAAGCGAGTAGTAGGCTATCAGGGAGGCTATCGCCTCGCTGTCGGACGAGGCGGAGAAATGGACGCCGTTGTTCTCAAGCTTTTTCCTTATCTCGTCTGAGTTGGTTATGTTGCCGTTGTGAGCGACGGCGATACGCCCCGTGAGATATTCCTTGAAGAAGGGCTGGACGTTGCCCGCGCTCGAGCATCCCGTCGTCGAGTAGCGGGTGTGGCCGATGGCGCTGTAGCTTCCTTCGAGCTTTTTCATTTCATTCGCGCCGAAGACCTCGGCGACGAGACCCAAGTCCTTGACGACCTTTATGTCGTTGCCGCCGCCTACGGCGATGCCCGCCGCCTCCTGGCCGCGGTGCTGGAGGGCTATGAGGCCGTTATAGGTGACGCTCGCGGCGTTGGGGGTCTTTAACGAGGCGCCGAAGACGGCGCACTCTTCGTGAAGTTTGTCGGATAAAGGATTCATTTTTATCACTCCGTTTTATCTAAACGCCCGTAGGCGCAGGTTTCTTTTTCGGAAGGAAGTAAGACGTTTCAAAAGAAATAAACAATCCGGCGTGGCGCCGGATTGTTTATTATTCGGTTTTAACTGAGAGCCCAGGCGGAAGCAGCGCCGCCGGCGGCGAGAATAATTACCCAAACAATTATACCGATTATTACCGCAACCGCGCTTAACACGATACCAACTATATTGAGAGTTTTAGCTGTCTTGAGGGCTTTCGCTTCTTCCTCGGCGGTGGGCTTATCCTTGGCGGTTACCGTCATAATGAGTGCGATAAGGCCGAAGATGAAGTTGCATATAAGCATGTTGATTATTGAGAATACGAGCATTCCGGTATTCGTCTGGCCGCTCGCCTTCTGCTGAACGGGGGCCTGATAGGGAGCCTGATACTGGGGCTGGGGGGCGGTGTAGGCGGGGGCCGCCTGGGGCTGAGGCTGGGGCGCGGGAGTGGGTTCGGCCGCTTTGTTTACGGGAGCTCCGCAGGAAGGACAGAAAGCGGCGCCTTCCTTGACTTCCGCTCCGCAGTTGGGACAGAATGCCATTATGAATTACCTTCTTTCATTATTTTATAAACTCGCGTTTATAATGTAAATATTATAATACTTTTTTCACGCGATTACAATATTTTTTTGAAAAAATCGGATGAAAAAAATCATCCCGTGCCGCTGATTATCTTTTCCTCGGTTTTACAAGGCGGTCATATGCCCCAGACGGAGGGGTCAGGGGGAATCGTGAAGCCGCCCGACTCCCAGACTTCCTTCCAGACCGCCATAAAGGAGATCACGGCGGCTACGATGATAAGGACCGAGATGATAACGGCAAAAACGCCTAAAATCAGGCCGACGACGTTCATGACCGTCGCCGCTTTATTCAGATTCTTCTCCTCTTCGGCGGTCCCCGTCGACGGGGCTATCAGAGTGAGAACGAGCGCGACCATGCCGAGAAAATAGCCGATGAAATTGCCGAAGAAGAGTCCCGCAATATTTATCGTCGAGAGGACTATTCCCGAGGTCTTCGGCTTGCCGTAAGCCGTTTTCGCGGGAGCGGGAGCGGCGGGGGCGGCGGGAGCGACGCCCGCGGGAGCGCCGCAGGCGGGACAAACGGTGAGAGAGTCCTCCATGTATTTGCCGCAGTTTGCGCAGTATGCCATAATTATACCTCTTTTCCGTAGTTTCGCGCCGTCAGACGGGCGGCGCCAGAAGGGTGAAGGGATAGACGGGGATATTCCGAAGTATCGAAAAAACGAGCCACAGGCCGAGAAAGATATAGACCGCGGCGTTAGGGAGCCGCAGGTTTTCCGTAAGGCTTTTGCCCGCGATATAGCGGTATGCGAAGCGGACGAGATAAAAAAGGCAAAACGGCAGAGCCGTTACCGCGAAGGGGTTACAGCGCAGAGCGGTTATTATATCGAACCGCAAAAGCGCCCTCCCCGCCCTGCCCGTGCCGCAGCCGGGACACCAGAGTCCCGTGAGGGAGTGAAAGACGCAGGGGACGTTCAAGGCGTTCGCGCCGACGCCCCACGCCACCGCGCCGACAAAAAGCAGGCAGAGGGCGACGACGGCGATACGCACGGGCGTTTTATTGAAAAACCTTTTCAATTTCTCCATTTTTTCGGCCTTTTTCGTTTATATTTCTATTATACAGCCCTTTGCGTTATCTTTCAAGTGATTTATTTCCGAAAAATAGTTTGCAAAGCATAGTGAAATATTATATAATATTATAATCAGCGAATAATAACGAAGTTGGTATCAAAATGCGAAAACTGCGGCAGAAGTCGGTGCAGGACGAAAAGACCGTATCCGACTACCGAAAAGAATACCGTATCAGCGAAACAGCCGCGAGGGTGCTTTATAACCGCGTGGGCGACGACCGCGCCGCCGCCGACCTCTTCCTCTCGGCCGTTCCCTTTGAATATTACGATCCTTTCCTGCTTTCGGATATGGACCGCGCCGCGGCGCGCCTCAAGAAGGCCATTGAAAACAGGGAGCGGGTAGTCGTCTACGGCGACTACGACGTCGACGGCATAACCTCCGTCTCGCTCATGCTGAAATATCTCACCTCCAAAGGCCTTACGCCCGACTATTACATACCCGACCGCGCGGGCGAGGGCTACGGCATGAATATCGCCGCCCTCCGTAAGCTTCGCTCGGAGGGGGCGAGCCTCGTCATAACCGTCGACAACGGCATTTCGGCCTTCGACGAGATCACCGAGGGCGAGGCCGCGGGCCTCGACTTCATAATAACCGACCACCACGAGTCGGACGGCCGCGTCCCCGAGGCGACGGCCGTGATAAACCCGAAAATATCGCCCGATTATCCCTTCAGGGAGCTTGCGGGCGTCGGCGTCGCCTTCAAGCTTATCTGCGCCGTCGAGGGAAAAGGCTCGGAAAAGAAAATACTCTCCGAATACGGCGAGATAATTGCCGTCGGCACCATAGCCGACGTCGTGCCGCTCCTTTCGGAAAACCGCGAGATCGCAAAGGTCGGGCTTCGCAAAATGAACCGCGGCGACGTCTGTCCGGGTCTCGCGGCGCTTATCGGCATCCTTAACAAAAACGGCCGCGAGATAACCTCGTCGACCATAGGATATATGCTGGCGCCCCGCATCAACGCGGCGGGACGTATGGGGACGACCGAAAAGGCGGTCGGCCTCTTTATGGCGGCGACGCCCGAGGAGGCGGTCTTCTACGCCGAGGCGCTCTGCGAGGAGAACCGCGTCCGTCAGGA
>JAEEIO010000072.1 GCA_016281405.1 Clostridiales bacterium
ACGCCGTCGCTGTCGCCCGCGGCGCTTTCGCCCGTCTCGATCTCGTCGTTGTAGAACTTGACGGTGGCGTTGCTTATCGTCACGCCCGAGGCGTCGACGGGGTAGTAGGAAAGTCCCGCCATGTCGCAGTTGCCGCTAATTCGGTTGCTGTAATTGTTGTTGAAATAGCCGTTGTTCCTGATATACGAAGAGGCGTATTTATTGAGGCTCCAGAGCAAAAGCTTTTCGGCGTCGGTGTTGCTTCCCTTATTGCGGATGAGGTCGAGATTGTAATAATATCTCGTGTTGGCGTTTGTGGTTTTGGTATTTATCCCGTAGGAGGTCTGATTCTGATAGGTGTTGCAGCCCGAGCCGCTCATTATGAGCGGGTCGCCGCCCGCCGTCCTTATCGAAACGACGGCGGCGCCGTTATCCTCGATGTTGCTGCCGATGGCGGCCGAATAGCCGACAACCTCGTCGTAGACGTCGAAGTTGCCGTTCACGGTCGTCGCGGCGATGTCGAAGCCGTCGCTTACGAGGTCGAGGTAAAGAGCGGAGGCTACGGCGCCGTTGTTATGACGGATACCGTCGCCCACGATTAATCCGAATCCCGAGGTATTCGAAGCGGTGACGTTGAGCTGATTGACGGCGACGTGATTTACGACCCAGTGTCCCGTCGCCTTGGCGACGAGAGCCGACGCCGTCGGATGGCTGCCGCCGGAGGCCGATACGGTTATCGAGGGAGCCGTTCCGGTCCCGCCTATCGTCACGCCGTCCGAGGCGCCCTCGGTGCCTATGGTGACGTTGGTGTCGTACCACTCGTTTCCGAGGAAGCCGCCCGCGCTCGCAGAGCGGTCGGAGCCGGCGACTCTGACGGTTATGGATGCGCCGTCCCCGACGGTGAGGTCGTTTATCGTCACGTTTCTCGTAAAGTTTCCCGAATTTGGCGCGATAAACCCGATAAGACCGCCGTAGTGAATACCCGTGTAGTAACTCGAGCCCGAGACGGTGTCGCTGTAAGTTCCCGCGACGGTCACTCTGTCGAAGTCGAGGGTGAGGGCGGAGGTCGAGGCGACGTAACCTATCGCGCCGCCGACGTTGTCGCCGTGAGAGCCGTAGGTTTTTTCGGTTATAACGCTCCCGAAAACGCAGTCGGAGACGGAGATCACGCCCGACGTCCCCGCGTCGATATATCCGACGGCGCCGCCCGCGTAGACGTTGCCGTTGTTGTTGGCGTAAACGCGTATATCCGCCGACGTTTCGACGCCCGAGAGGGTGAGGGGAGCGTCCGAACCCGAGACCGACGCGGCGACGGAGCCTATCTTGTATTCGGCCCCCGACCTGAAGATCTTGGACGAAATATATCCGTCGATCGCGAGGTCGTTTACCGTCGCGTTCGTCGTCTTGGCAAAGAGACCGAGATAGTGGTGGTCGATTATCGTGCCGTAGTTGTTGTCGCCGATATTAGAGGGCGCGGTGAGCGCCGCGGAGCCCGACATGCCGTAAGGCTCGCCTATCGCGAGCGTGATCTTATTTCCGTTTCCGTCAAATATCCCCGTATACGCGGCGCTGTCGCCGTTATCGCGGGTGAGCTCCGAAATGCCGGTGCCGCCGAGATCGATGTCGGCGGTTATCGAAAGATCTGAAGCGAGTATCGCGGAGTTCCTCGACGAAGAAGAAAAGAGAAGCGCGCCGCGGTCTTGGTCGTTAAGCTGAATGTTAAGCGCCGTCTTAATGAAATCTTTGACGGTCGCCATGTTCTGAACGTGTCCCGCCACGGTGACGGTGTGGGCCGTCATGTCGACGGTGAAAAAGTCGCTTTCCGAAAGGCCGTTCGCGGCGCCGAGGCGTAGGACCTCGCCCCAGTCGGCCACGTCGTCGACGGTGCCCGAGCCGCGCTTGAAGGTCCACGAGGCGTCGGAGCCGCTTCCGAGGGCGTATATGAGGGCGTTGCTCCTTGTGCGGACTATCTGCGCGGCCGAGTGGGACGCGCCAGAAAGGTCTGTGACGCCCGATATGCGAAGAACGCCCGCGTTAAGTCTGTCGACAAGTCCCGCGCCGACGTTGCCGTTGACGTCTACGTTGCCGTCGACGTCAATGAAACTGCCGTCCGTCCCCGCGCTGCCTATCAGACCGCCGCCGACAGAGGCCGACGCGTCGAGTCGGAAATCTCCGAAACTTACGTAGGCCGCGCCGGAATCGATACGTCCTATCGCGCCGCCGCTGTAGGTGACGCTTCCCGAGTTCGTTACGACTCTGACCTCGGCGTCGTGTATCGCGAGGCTGTTCGTAAGCGAGGAGTTCTTATATTTTCCGATAAGACCTCCGCGGTAGGTGCCGCCCGTGAATCTCACCTGTTTTGGATGGACCGAGTCGTTAAGGTTTGCGCCCGAGTCGGTTATTTCGACGTTCGTTTCGGCGTCGAGAAATCCCGCGACGATGCCGACGTCGGTGCCGCCCGCTATCGTGAAGGAGGCGTCGGAGGTATAGTTTTCAAGCTCGAAGACCCTGTCTGAGCCGGAGCTTTTATAGTATCCGTAAAGTCCGCCCGCGCCCGCGCCGCCCGTCACCGTCCTGCTGAGGTTCACGGCGTGACCGCTTTCGACGGTAATATCGGCGTTCTCGGCGTAGCCGACGAGCGCGCCCGCGTATTTGCCCGAACCCGACGAGACGTTCGCGGGCGACGAGTAGTCGTCAAGGAAGTTGAGTGTCGCCCCATCGGCCATCACGCCGACGACGCCGCCCGCGTGACCGCCCGAAGAGATTATCGAAAAGTCGTTTTGCGATATTATCTTTACGTTGAGGACGGCGCCCTCGCCGAGACTGCAGCAAATAAGACCCAGATTTCCCGCCGACGCGGCGTTTGCGGCGGCGCCCGCCGACGATACCGAATCGTGCGTGAATTCGAAGCTGACTTCACAGTTATCCGCGACTGAGCCTATAACGCCCGCGAAGGAGTGAGCCGTCTTGTTTACGGAGTCGCGATCGTCGGCCTTTAAGGTCGCCTTCCACTCGGCGGCCGCGCCCGAGACGCCCCCGACGACCGAGTCGGCAAAGAGGGGAGCGTCGGCCTCCGAAAGGCGCGCTATCTGTATTTCTCTCGTCACGCCGGAGGCGTTTACTATTTTCGCGTCGGTCGTGACCGCGCCGAAAAGCGGCGTTTCAAGCATGAAGCTCCCGACGGCGTTGTCGGCTATCTCAAGCTTTCCGTTGAAGGGACGGGTGCCGTTTCCTATCGGGATATATCCGTCGTCGCCGGACGGTAAAACGAAGCTCGTGCCCGAGCTTAACGCCAGCTGTATGACGTCGTTCGGGTTATGCCCGCCTCTCGCGTATTCGCGCGAGTAGGTTATAAGCTCGTCGGACGAGGCTATGGAAACGGTCGTCGCGGGCTGTTCGGGCAGGGGAGTGTCGTCAGCCGCCGACAAAAATGTAAACGGTAATATGACCGCCGCCGTAAGACAGAAGACCGCGATTATAGCCGATAATAACGTTTTTCTTTTGATGAACGCCATATTTTCACCCTTCAAACGGATAGTTTTTGATTTTTACGCCGCGGAGTCGGTATAGGTAAGCAAAACGCTTCCCGTCAGTTCGGCCCAGCTTGCGAACGGCGCGGCGCCCTCCGCGTAGTAGAACTGAAGATCGTAGCGGTTCAGGACGTCGGAGTCGACCGCGAAGGTCACCGACGTTCTGTCGCCGGACACCGCGGGCGTGAGGCCGTAGGCAGCAAGGAAGACCTGACTAATCTGAAGCTTGGTATTATCCCACGAAAGCGTGCAGGTGCCGCTGCCGACGCCCTTGATATTGTAGTTGAAGCCGTCGTAGTAAGGCTGCGCGGGCGCGCCGGACGCGCTGTCGGTGAACTCGCCCTCCCAGACGTTTCTCTGCTCGCCCGAGTTGAGCGCGACGGCAAATACGGCGTCGAGAGTGTTCACTCCCGCCTGCACCGCGGTCGGGACGGCGGCGACGTAAAGGCAGAGCGAGCCGGCGTTCTTGAAATCGCCGTCGAACTCCACCGCGAGGATATCGGTCGCCGAAAGATGACGGTCGAGCGTGCTTGCGGCGAAGGTGTGGGAGAGATTTGACGCCGAAAGGGTGATCTCGCTCCCGCCCTTGAAGGAGAGCTTGACGGTGTGGGCGCCCGCCGCCGCGGCGTCGGCGTCGTTCTTGACGTAAACGCCCGCGACCTCGGTCACGGTGACGAGCTTTGCCGTCACGGCGTAAACTATATCCGCTTCGTAAGTCCTCGCGGGGTTGCCCTGCGCGTAGTTGCAGAAGGTTATGCTGCCGCTCACGGGCGTGCCCTCCTCGGAGGTGTAGAAAAATCTCTTGTAGACGTTTGCCGAGGGGTTCATGTTCATAACGAGATAGTTGGAGGAGAAAAGCGCGCCATCGTTGCCGTAGGAGCCTATGACCTGTTTGACGCTGCTGCTCTTGACGTATTCCGCGTAGGACACGCCGAAAATCGCCGCGAAAAGCATGACGGCGGATATAACCGTCAGAACAATTCGCCTTTTAAGATCTTTTCCGGTATTCACGGGCCTTTCTCCTTTCTTTTTCAGTCGGCCGAGACGTTTTTCGCCGAAATGTAGACGATGTCGGTCTCCTTGTCGTTTTTACTGTTTCCGTCCCACTTGACGCGGAGGATGTAGTAATCGCAGAAATCCATATTTTCGTCCATAACGGGCGAAACGGCGTTTCTCGACTGCCAGTAAAGCGGTATTGCGTAGATATGGCGGTGGAGATAGACGCTGTCGACGCCCGTCGGGGTGTAGGTCCTGTCGTGATATCCGTCGCCCGTGAGCGCCGTCTTTTCAGAGGCGGACGAGTCGAGATTGAGAAAGTTACCAGCGATCGGCGCCGCGCCCGAGGCGGCGTAATAATACCTGACGGAGCCGCTTCCGTCGTGCAGGTCGTAGACGACGACGCTTTCGGGATCGGACGGCACCGCGCCCGACGACGAGACCTCGGTCGCCTTGTATATCTCGTAATCGAACTGATTGTTGGTGGTGTAGGCAAGCTGTATCTTATACCTTGAAACGTGGTTTCCCTTGACGCAGAAGACGAAATCCTTGTAGTCGTCCGCCGTCTCGACGTCGATGCCGCCGAGATTCAGGTATCTTATGTCCTCGCCGCTTCCCGCTTTGATGAATATCGCGGTCGGGTCGGAGATCTCGGCGATGCCCGCCGCTCTTTTGCGGTAGGTAAACCAGGCGTAAGTGCCGAGGGACGCCGCCATAAGGACGAAGGAGATAAGAAGCAGCGTAAAGGCCCTTGCGAGAGCGCCTTTTTTGTATTCGGTTTTCTTTTCATTTCTGTTCATTTTCTTCACCGCGAAAAGAAAAAATATTTTCTTCCTCAGTCGACGTTTATCGCCGCGACGAGGAACTGCACCCTCTCGCCTATGAACTGGTCGGCGAGGTTATAGGAGTCGGTAAGCTCGACGAAGAAATAATCCTCGTAAGCCGTTCTCGAGAAGTTGACTCCGGGGTTAAGGCTCTTGAAGAACTTACCGTGTTCGTTTGCTATGCTTTCAAGTATCTCCGCCCGCTCGGCGTCGCCGTCGACGGGGTCGCCGCCCGCGTTGGTATAGTCGCCGTAGACGGCGTGATTGTGTAACTTCGGATTGCTTCCGTCAAGGGCGACCTGCCCGAAGGTGGCGGGCCATATCCAGTAGACGTCGACGGTGTAGTGGTCGCCGTCCGCCATCGTGACGGCGGTGTGTTCCGACGTGTCGAAGACGAAGGTCCCGTCGGTGATACGCTCGGAATAGTAATATCCGCCGTTTACGGCGGCGCTTCTGTCGAGATAGAGAAGGATGTGACCCGAAATCAGGTCGGTAAGCTCGTCGGCTATCGCGGCGTCGAGCGGCGCCGGCGTCCCGCCGACCGAGGCGAGGGGAAGCATATCTATCGAAATATTGAAGCTCGTCCGTCCGCTCCCCTTGGGGACGATGTCGAAGGATAGCTTGCCGTAGGCGCCGGGCGCCATTTCATCGCTGTCGGGTATGTGCGGATTTTCGTTCGTCATATGGCATATAATCGCCTGATGCGAGTTGTCGGTCGACGGAAGCTTCAGAAATCCTCCGTTTTCCGAAAGCGCCAGGTACCTGACTATCGCGGCGTCGGAGGCGTAGGGCGAGACCTGGTCGCCCGTGACGGCGAGGTCGAAAAAGTCGTCTTTTGCTTTTACGTTCATCTCGCTGCCTTCGACGGAGAAGGTCTTCGCGAACCATCCGAAGGTGGAGGCGGCGTACAGAGCGACCGAAAGGGCGAGGACGAGAGCCGTGACGACAAGCAATAAAAGCCTTCCGAAGAATTCGCGCTTCGTTTTCGCGTTGTTATCGTTCATTTTCGCCCCTCCTTTCGGTTTGCTTCAAACAAAAAACAGCCGGCTGCAAAATTGCAACTGGCTGACTCGTTGAGTCCCTATAGCTTTGCGTGACTGCATTGCTGCAGTTTTGCCCAAATATTCTTCGGTATTTCCCTAAGAACTTTTTGTCTGCTATATTATATTATACAATATTAGGCTTGTCAATACTTTAACAATATTTTTTTTAAACTTTTTTTGAAATTATCCGACGAAAAAACCGCTGCCGTATGTTCAAAAAAAAATAGAAGATGCCGGCGTAACTGGGCGACTTATTGAAAGCCCCCGTGTTAGTGCCGAGACATCCTCCGCAAAAACCGTCCGGGTCGGTGAACTGTCAGCTCCAATTGCTGCCAGTTATGGCCGAGACGTTTTTTCGACGGCATCCCCCGCCGTAGGCAAAACAAGTGCCGTTAAGGTGGAAGGAGATGCCATCGATAAGTATAATAGCACGTCTTTTGTAAAAAGTCAAGAGAAAAAGCAAAAAATAAAAGCACCCAAGTCGGTGAACTGTTAGCACCAATCGCTACCAGTTGTGGCTCAAATGCTTCTACGATAGAAGATGTCGACATATCTGGGCGACTTGTAAAAAGCCCCCGTGATAGAGCCGAACCATCTTCTGTCGACAATTATACTACGCCACAAACCAAAAGTCAAGTATCTTGTGCGTTCGATAGTTAACACCTTTTCCAATGAGTTGGAGGATATTGATATACTATATGCGACGAACACAAAAAAGAAACGGCTGTGCTCGAAGCACCGATGGTTTCCACGCCATCTACCGTTTCTGCAGTTATTATATCACTGCCTTTTTAACGTTGTCAAGACTTTTTTAACAAATATCAAATTGAGGGAACCCCATACCGCCGAAACCCATAAAGATTTCGCCAAGCAAGCAGTGCTTTATTAATACAAAAAAATAAAAGCCCTTTCGCAAAGAACTTCGGGCATCCAAGTGCCGTCGGTATTAAACGATAGTGCTTTTATCTTTTATAAAAACGGCTGTGCCAAAAGCACCGAAGGTATCGAACCCTTCTACCGTTTCTAAAATAAATATATCACAATTATCAGACCTTTTCAACAAGTTTTTTCGGAATCTTATCCGAAGATGTTTTAAGGCATTACGGATATACTGAACGCCCCAAAGGCGAGATAGGAAAAAGTGCTTTGTACTCCACTCGCAACTCTCAAGGCGAGGAACTCTCCAAGGGACAGCAGGAATACTTTAAGGACTCCCAAAAAACCGAGGAAGAATCTACCGCAGAAATCCATAAAGATTTCGCCATACAAGATTCTTTCCTCGGTTTAGATAATGATAACAGTTTTCAAAGCAAAAGTCAAGAGAAAAATCAAAAATTTTCCGCTCGCAACTCCCTCGGCGAGGAACTCCGCCTCTTTTCTCGGGGGCCCCCGAAAACGGCGGACTGAGTATTCCGCCGTTTTTGGGGAGAGGAGGAGCAAGGAAGCGGGCGGATGGCGCTTTTTGATAAAAAAGCGTCGGAGCAAAGCGAACTTTGCTCCGACGTGGAGCGGGTGATGGGAATCTTCTCGCGGCTCGACGCCGCTCGGTCACCTCGGGTCTGACGCGCCCCCCGGCGCGTCATTCAATA
>JAEEIO010000073.1 GCA_016281405.1 Clostridiales bacterium
TATATCGGTAGCGCGATAATACTTTTCGGCATACTCCTTTCACAGCTTCGGTTCGGGAAAAAAGAACCGCAAGAGGCGTAAAAGCGCATAAAATCACGGCAGCGGTTTTCCGCTGCCGTGTTTAATATTTTATTACTCCACCGATTTCAGATAATAGTGTCCGTCTTTGAGCGCAAAGCTGAAGGTCTTTACCCCTATGACGTGAAGGGCGAAAACGTCGTCGTGCGTCGCGACCCTTATATATGCGCCGTCGCCGTCGGCACCGCTCTCTATGATGCCCGCGTTATCCCAATAGAGCGGACGATACATTTCGTCGGTCGTAAGACCTAACGTCTCGACCTCGCCGTAAATAGTCTTTGCCAAGATATTCCCGCCCTCGTCTTTCCCGACCTCCTCGGTGTAATATCCTTCGACGCCGAGGCAACGCTTTAACGCGGCTTCGTAGCCGGCGAGCGTTCCGTTTTCAAGCCCGAGCTCGTACGCCAAAGTAGATACGAAGCCGCCGTAGAATTCGGGTTCGCCGCCCTTATACGGAATCATGCTCCATTTGCTGTAATAATAGATCAAGTTGAAAAGCTTGTCCCATCCGTCAGCCTTGAGGACGTCTGTTATCTGCTGGTTTCCCGCCTGGAAAGCGGTCCTGTATTCGCCGTCGTCAAGATAAAGATAAGTTCTCTCGGTTGAGGCGGTGATATAGTGCTTGCCGGGCGAAAAATCGTCAAGCATGGTGTCTGCTATGGTGTATTCAATAAGGTAAGTATAATAATAGTCGTCTATTTCCGAGACGAGGGTATATGAGGCGTCGGAGACGGTCACCTTGCCCTGCATTAAAGAATAATCGTATTTTATATACTTATCGTTTTCAAACATCGCGCCCATTATATCGAAGCGGTTGTTTTTGAGAAGATATACGAGCGCCTTTGCAATCTCGTCGGGCGACTTTTCGGTATAATACCGCGACGCGTAATTGCCGACGGTTTCCGCTATATCTTCGGGCAGTTCCTTAAGAAGCTTTTCAAGGCGCGGATTTTCGGGCTCGAAGGGGCTTTTGAGTATATACCCGTCGCCGTCTTTACTGAAATCGTAATGCTTTGTGCCCGTTATATGGAGCGCGAAATCGTCGTCAACGGTCGAGACTTCTATATAGGCGTAGTCGGAGCTCGCGCGGCTCGCGGTTATGCCCGCGTTAATCTTCCAGAGCCGTCTCCACAGATAATCGGTCTGATTGAAAGGCATTACGTTGTCGTAAACGTCTTTGATAAGCGGCAGCTCGTCTTCGTTTTTGCCCGCGGCCGAGTAATAATTCTCAAGCCCGAAATACTTTTCCATAAGGGCGTTGTAGCTTTCGACAGTGGGATCCATGTCGAGCAAGGTCACGGCGTTTGCCATAAAAAGCTCGAGCCTCTCGTATTCCTCGGAAAGCTTGGGATAGCCCTCGTTATTGAAAACTATCACGAAATTCGCGAAAAGCTTGTCCCATCCCGCTCTGCGGAGGGCGGACGCGATATCCTGCTTGCCCGGCATAAAGGAGAAAACGTAATCGTCGCCTAACTTTTCGACGTCGACGGTTATATAGCGACGCTCTCCCGTTGAAATGCCGTTTATCTTACTCTTCGAGACTTCGTAGGTTATTATGTAAACGGCGTAATAGTCGCCTTTTTCCGAGCAAATGTAAGAGGCTTCGGATATGCGCACGTCTTTACCTATTTTCGAATAGTCGAACTTCATGTTGGTCTTTTCCTGAAGCTCGGCGAGGACGTCGAAACGGTTGTGTTTAAGGAGATAGGTGAGCGCCTTGACGAAGCCCTCGTAGGAGTCGGTGGTGCGGTGTTTCTCCGAATATTCCTTTACCGTCGCCGCAATATCCTCGGGCACGCCGTCAAGGAGCAGGTCGATGCCCGTCTTTTCCGCGTCCGACGAGGGGACGTCGGAGGAGCCCGACGGTATTTCGGGCGCGCAGGCGGCAAAGAGGCAGAAAGACAAAACCAAAACGGTAAAAAGGCAAATAATTCTTTTCATGCCGTATTTCATCCTTTCATAATTAACTTTCATAATAATTATACCCCCCCCCCCGAGATTTTTTGTCAACCGATTTTCCCGAAAATCTTTATCGAGCGCATTATGTTGTCGAGGGTCAGTTCGAGGTCTTTTTTACTGCGAAGCTTCGCGAGCGAGAAGGGGACGGCGACGCGGTTGGTGCTGTAGATGAGCGAGACGCCGAGGTCGTAAACGGGCTCCATATTTTCGCCTATGTCGCCGACGACCGCCACGACGGGCACGCCCGCCTTTTTCGCCCTTTTGGCGACGCCGACGACAACCTTGCCGCCGAGGCTCTGGGAGTCTATCTTCCCTTCGCCCGTGAAGACGAGGTCGGCGCCCTCCAAAGCCTTATCGAAGCCCGCCGTGTCGAGCACGACGTCGATGCCGCGTTTCAAAGAGGCGCCGAAGGCGTAAAGTCCGCCGCCCATGCCGCCGGCGGCTCCCGCCCCCGCGACGTTCTGAAGGTCGACGCCCTTTTCTCTTTTTATTATCTCCGCAAAGTGCCTGAGTCCCTCGTCAAGCGAGGCGACGGTCTTGCCGTCCGCTCCCTTTTGCGGGGCGAAGACGTAAGACGCGCCTTTGGGGCCGTAGAAGGGATTATCGATGTCGCACATGGCGGTTATTTCAACGTCCGCGAAGCGGCGGCGGTATTCGGTATCGTCGAAGCCGCTTATTTTGCAAAGAGTGCCGCCCGTCGGCAGGAAGGCCTTGCCGTCCTTGTCGAAAAACTTTACGCCCATGGCCGAGAGGCAGCCCGCGGCGGCGTCGTTGGTTGAAGAGCCGCCAAGGCCTATGATTATCTTTTTCGCGCCGTTTACGACGGCTCTCGAAATAAGCTCGCCGACGCCGTAAGTGGTGGTTTTTTCGGGGTCTTCTTTGCCCGAGACCATCGGAAGTCCCGCCTCGGAGGCGGTCTCCACGACGGCCGTGCCGTCTTCGAGCACGGCGTAGCCCGCCGTTATTTTCTCGCCGAAGGGACCCGAAACAACGGCTTTACGAAGGCTTCCGCCCGCCGCCTTCAGAAAGGCGTCGACAGTCCCTTCGCCGCCGTCGGCGACGGGGATCATGACGGTCTCGCAGTCGGGGTAGTATTTTTCGGCCGCTGCCGCAGTCATCTCGCAAAACTCTTCGGCTTTGACGGTGCCTTTGAAGGAATCGGGAGCCGCTATTATCTTCTTAAGCATAGTCGCTTCTCCAAATTATATTTTTATATATTCTATCATAATTTTCCTGCGCGCGCAACAGTCAACCGAGCATGCCGTTTATCTCGTCGAATATTCCCGAGGGAGTTACGCCTATGGTCGCGAGGCGGAAAATCACGCGTTTGGTCTCGGCTTCGTCGGCGGAGACGTCTTCGACCGCCACCTCGGTCTCGGGACGGGAACGGAAGGAACAGCTGACGCCGTAGACTCTTGCCGTCCCGACGCCCTCGACGAACTTTTTGGACGAGGTCAGACGGTATATCAAATTTTCGCGGCCTGTCTTTGCGGCCGACGTTTCTACCGTGAAATACAACGGCGAAAGCCTCCTTCCCCTGCGGTTTATTTCCGTTATATTTTACCACATCGGGAAGGAGGCGCGAAAAATGTTTACTTTGAAATTCGTAATTTTTACATATCAATATTACATATAATAACGGTTATTCGGGATAATTTCGGCATTTTAACATTTATATAATGTTATTTTTATTTATCGGCGTTAAAATCCGGCGAAGATTTTCGGATTTTTTATTTTATTTTCGGGCGGCCGATACCGTTTTGCCTGCCCCGGAGCATCGCGGCGGTCATTACGGCGTCGGCGCCGTAGCGCTCTCTTACGGCGAAGAGGGTTTTTTCGAGGCTTTCGGTCTTTTCGCGTTTTTCGTTATCGAAAAAGCTCTGCTGAAAGAAATCGCCCGGCCGAAGGCTCACCGACGAGCAGCAGACGGTAAGGGCGCGAAGCCCTCTGCCCTCCTCTAAAAGCGAGAAGACGAGGCGCCTCGCCTCCTTCGAGATCTCGAAGAAGCTGTCGGTCGGCGCCGGAAGCGAGGAGCGGCGGCCGACGGTGACGAAGTCGGGATACTTGAGAACGACAGAGACGACGCGGCCTATCAGTCCCTCTTTTTTCATGCGGGCGGTCACGTTTTCCGAGAGGATGTCGGAGGCCGCTTCGATATCGTCGGAGGTGAAGAGGTCCCTGGGGAAGGTCATGCCGTTTCCCACGGATTTCGGCGTGGGCGAAACGCCCGCCATGCCGACGTCCTCGCCGTCGTTTCCTTTCGCCGCCTCGATAAGTTTGACGCCGTTTATGCCGAAAAACCGCTTCATCCAGACGGGGTCGGCCGCGGCGAGTCCGCCGACGGTGGTTATGCCGTGGTGGGAAAGCGCTTCCGCGGTCTTGCGGCCGACGAAAATCATGTCGGAGACGGGGAGCGGCCAGACTTTAGAGGCGACGTCCTCTCTGTTTATGACGGTGGTGGCGTCGGGCTTTTTCATGTCGCTCCCCATTTTCGCGAAGGTCTTGCAAAAGGAGACGCCGACCGAGACGGTGACGCCTATTTCCCTTTTTATCCGCTCTCTGATGAGGTCGCCGAGGGCGGCGGCCGAGGGTGCGAAGAGGCGGAGGCTCGAGGTGACGTCGAGGTAGGACTCGTCGATGCCGAAGGGCTCGACTCTGTCGGTGTATTCGGCGTATATTTCGTTCACCGCGCGAGAGACGCGCTCGTAATCGCGGTAGCAGGGCGGCGCTATGACGAGCGCGGGGCATTTGCGGAAGGCGTCGCCGAGCGTTTCGCCCGTCTTTATGCCGTAGGCCTTGGCGCGCTCGTTTTTGGCGAGGATTATGCCGTGACGGGTGTCCCTGCTGCCGCCGACAGCCATCGGGACGGCGGCGTATTCGGGCTTTTTGAGCATCTCGACGGAGGCGAAAAAGCAGTTGCAGTCGATATGGAGTATATTCCTTTCCATTTGGGGGTCTCCTTGTGTTTAGAACATTTGTTCGTATTTATATTATACCACCCTTTTCGGAAAAATCAAGAGTAAACTTTAAAATTATATATATTGAAAAAAATATAGCGATAGTGTATAATGAATAAGGATTTTATCGAAATTTTGTAAGAGAGAGGGTTATTTTTTGAAAAACAGAAACGTTTTTAAGTCCGCTCTGCTCTTTCTTCTCTGCGCGGCGCTGGTGTGGTCGCTCGCGGCCTGCATAGTGACGCCGGATCCGAGCAGTTCGGACGTAAGCCCGTCGAGCGACGAAACGTCTTCGAACGACACCTCTGACGTCGGCTCGTCAGACGAGACGACAAGCGTCGAACCGTCGTCGAGCGAAGAACAGACCTCGAGCGAGGAGCCCGCTTCAAGCGAGGAGCAGACATCGAGCGAGGAACCCGCGTCAAGCGAAGAGCAGACCTCGAGCGAAACGACCTCGTCGGAAGAGACGGCGTCGTCGCAGGTCGCGCCCGAGACGGCCAAAACCGCGAACGTCATGGATTACGGCGCCAAGGGCAACGGCAAAGCGGACGATACGGAAGCAATAGCCAAAGCCATCAAAGCGGCGGCGGGCGGCATTGTCGTCTTCCCCGCGGGCACCTATAAAGTCACATCGCTCACCTTCCCCGAAAACGTCGTCCCGTCGTTCGAGAAGGGCGCCTACGTCAACAACTCGGGCGTCATAACCGTCGACAGCTACGACATCTATTCGGGCGGCACCGCCGTATTCATAGGCGAGGGCGGCTTCGATGGCTTCAAGAACATCCCGACCGTCAACGTCAAGTGGTTCGGCGCCTACGGCGACGGCAAGCACGACGATACCTACGGCGTCCAGCAGGCCGTTTACTACGGGACCAACGTCTACGCGCCCGCCGGCACTTATAAAATAACCGATTCCGTCCATATAGAGTCCCGCAAGAAAAACGGTGCGGCCTCCTACGACACCACAATAACGGGCGAGAGCCGCGACAAGACCGTCTTCGTCGTCGCCGACGGCATCAAAGGCTTTTTCGGCGAGTCGGGCGGCGCAAACGCCACCGTCGTATTCGACAGCGTCACCATCAAAGGCTCGAACAGGAGCTCCTACGGCGTCTATTTCGAAAAGGCCAAGCGCGTCGACGTCATAAACAGCCGCCTCGAGGGGCTCAAGTGGGGCGTCTACTATACCTACGCGGGTGACTGCCATTTCTACAACAATATCGCCGAGAATAACGACATAGTCTATAAAATAGGCGAGATGTCGATGTTCCTATACTACGAAAAGCTCACAAACAAGAATAACGGCACCTTTATCTACTGCGACGTCCCCGAGTCGGGCGGCGTGTCGAACGGTATAATGATCTCCGACTGCGTATCCGAGAACTGCTCGCGCGAGGATATTTACATCACCCGCAACCAGGCCGTCGAGATATACGACTGCACCTTCACGGGCGGCACGGGCGGCAAGGCCGCGATATTCATCACGACCTCCTGCGACTCGCGCATAATGAACAATAAGATAACGAGCAAGGGCTCCTCGAGAGACGGCATATCGGTCACTTACTGCACCGAAATGTATATAGCAGAAAACGACGTCACTTCGGAGCGCTACGCCTTCAGCTTCGAGTGCTCCTACCGCTCCGGCACCTACGTCACCAAGAACACCTTCTCGGGAACGAAGGCCGACGTCGGTTTCATAGGCCAGGCGAACGACGTTAAGGTGTTCAGAAACAATCTGAACAGTCCGAACGCCATAGCGAGAGCCGTAAACAACACCCGCAACATCCTTTTCTGCCAGAACACCGTGGCCCTCACCTACTCCGATGCGAAAGACGGATTAAGCGGAATAGGCGGCATAGTCGGGAACAACTTCTATTCCGACGGCAACTATTAAGGAGGAAAGAAAAATGAAAAAAGTATTAGCTTCGGTTTTATCTCTCCTTCTCGTTTTATCGTCTTGTTTTCTCTTCGCGTCCTGCGATTTGGAGAAAACAGAAGCGGTAATGCCGACGGGACACTTTAACGAGGTCGTTTTCGAGGATATTTCCTCGCGCGCCGACCTCTTTTACGCCTTCCCCGAGCCTTCGGACGTCACGATAAACGGCTCCAACTCCGTTTCGGTCGCCGACTACGGCGCCAAGGGCGACGGCAAAACAAACGACGCGTCCGCGATAGCCGCGGCGGCGGAGGCGGCACGCGGCAAGGCGCTTTTCTTCGCGGCGGGCGAATACAAAATAAACTCCGACGTCACCATCCCCGAAGACGTAAACCTCGTATTCGCCGCGGGCGCCGTCCTCTCGGTCTCGAAGGGCGCCACGCTTACGGTAAACTCGAAGAAAATCACCGCTCCCTACTCTACCGTCTTCGCGGGCGAAGGCGCTATAGCCTATATGCCCAATATCGAAGCGGTCAAGATAGAGTGGTTCGGCGGCAAGGCCGATTATACCTCCAAAAACAGTGACGCCTCCACCGACTGCCGAGACGCGCTCCAGAAAGCCGTAGACGCCTGCAAGACGGTCGTCTTCGGCTACGGGCGCTATTATGTGAACGGCACCGTAAAGCTTCCCTCCCACGCCGTCACGGTTATCGGCGGCGGGCCCTATAACACCTACCTTCACCTGGAGGGCGACGGCTGTCTCTTCGAGGGCGGCGGCAAAGACTTCCACCTCGGCTTTATGCATATTCAGGAGAAATCCGGCGCCACGCCATACGGCGTCCTTAATTTCAAGGGCAATGGCAAGCTGCTCGTTGAAGGCATGGTCGTATGGCATCTTCAGGTCGACTTTACCCTTGAAAACACCAAGGGCGCGGAGTTTAGGAGGATGAACGTCCAGAACAGCGGTCTCGCCTTCACCCTCAAAAACTGCACCGACACCACCTTCCTCGGTCTTCTCTGTCACGACCAGGTCGCCTTCCTTCGCGCCGACGGCGGCAGCGATATGAAGATCATAGACTCGTCGGGCGTCTGGGATCACGCCGTCGACTTCGAGGTCAAGAACTTCAAAAACTTCTCGATGATCAGCTCCTCCTCCGACCTCGGCTACAATTCGCCCAAAGCCGATCTCAACAAATACGCCATCTACCTTGAAAACGTCGACGGCTTTGAGATAAAGGGCTGCTGGGTCGCAACCAACGGCGGCGTCTCGGGTATGTGCGTCGACACCAACCCCTCCGTCCCCCACATTCTGGCCGACAGCGAGCGCGCGGGCGTATACGTCACCAATTCGCAAAACGGCGAGATAAGCGGATGTTCGATAAACAACAGCTCCTGCGGCATAAAGATTGTCAATTCGCCGAAGGACGCGGGGCCGATAGTTATTGACGGCAACAGCTTCGGCGGCAACGCGGCGCAGAAGACCATGGCGGGGACCGCGATGCCCGGCGACAGAAGCTCGATATACATTGAAAACGTCGTCAACGTGACGGTGCAGATGAACTTCCTTAACCGCTACAACTCGGGGTTTTCCGATCCCGAGCTCATGGTCAAGGGAACCAATACCAACCTTCTCGTCTGCGGCAACAGCTTCCGCTATATCACAAGTCAGGATATGTTAAAGTCCCGCGCGGGCGACGCCGTGCTCGACTCCAATATGGTCGGCGTCGGCTGATTTAATCAAAAAAAGAGGGTCGCTTTGCGACCCTCTTTTTATATTTCTATCCCGCTTTTACATAGGCTCTCTTTAAGCTTTTCCGCCGCAGGTTTTATCTCCCAGCAGACGAGGGAGGGGCGGACGACGGCGAAAAGTCCGCGGGCGAAGACGGTTTTTTCAGGCCCGTCGCCGATATATACGGCGCCGGTTTTAAGCATCCTGTTAAAGGAGCGGCGGTTGAAAAGGTCGCATGGCACCTTGCCTCCCCCGCAGTCGTAGGACGTCACGCGGTAGACCTCGCCGACGTGGTATAAAAAGCCTTTTTCGGCAAGCGCGTTCAGGGTGAGGTAAAACAAGAGCGGCGCCGCCTCGCGTAAATAGCCGCGAAGGACTATTATCTCGCCGCCCTCGACGACCTTGCCCGAGGCGGCGTAGAACTCA